>CAMFIY010000176.1 GCA_945952575.1 uncultured Leucobacter sp. | reverse complement strand
CCCGGGTTCCCCGTGCTGGTGCCCGGGCAGGTCATCACGCGCGAGGTGCTCGACTTCATGGCCGTGCTCGATACCCGGGAGATCCACGGCTTCGACCCGGCGAAGGGCTACCGCGTCCTGCGTCAGGCACGCGCGCTAGACTGACCTCCGAGTCGGAAGGCGGGCGATGGGGATTTCCTTCGACGAGATCGATCGGCGCATCATCAATCAACTGCGCATCGACGGCCGGAAGTCGTTCACCGAGATCGCGAAGCGCGTGAACCTCTCCGAGGCCAGCGTGCGCAGCCGCTACCAGCGCCTCCGTGACAACGGGATCGTCCAGATCGTCGCCATGCCCGATCCCATCCTGCTCGGCGCGCTCGAGACCCATCTCGCGCTCCAGGTGCGCGGAGTCCCCCTCGACGAGGTCATCAAGACGCTGATCTCCATCCCCGAGGTGCGATACGTCGCGAGCGGGCTCGGGTCCTACGACCTCATCGTGAACCTCTACGCGCTGAGCAGTCGAGCCATGGCCGACGCCGTCATCGACAAGATCCGGCGACTCAAGGGCGTCGAGACCATCGATTCCATGACGGTCCACGAGAGCGTGAAGGACTCCTACGTCTGGGAGGGCATCAGCGGCAACGGCTGATCCGCGGATCAGCCGACGGACGGGGCCGGCATCTCGTTCTTGTCCATGCGCCTGACGAGGAGCGGGTCGAGCGTGTCCACGCCCGGGGTGCGGCGCACGGCGTCGAGGAACTCCATGCACTGATCCAGATCCCTGCAGGCCGCGTCGATGTAGATGTCGTGCGAGCCGGAGACCAGCGAGATGTGATTGGTGGCCGGCAGCATCGCGAGGCTCTTCGCCACCTCCCTGGGCGAATGCTTGCGCACGCGGATCAGCAGGAAGACGCCCTGATGCCCGAGAGTGCCCGGCGGGCAGAGTGCCATGATCCGGATCAGCCCGGCGTCCTGCAGCGCCGTGACCCGCGTGCGCACCGCCTTGTCGGAGAGGCCGACCTCGTCGGCGATCGCGGTGAAGGATCGTCGCCCGTCCTGCTCGAGGATCGCGATGATGGCGCGATCGATCGCGTCGACCGACGCCGACCTCCCCGCTTCCCCTCCCTGCGCGCTCACGCGGCCCGCGCCGCTCCCCACAGCCCGGGCAGCTCCATGGCCCCGGCCAGGCTGAGCAGCGTCGCCTCGTCGAGCGGGCGCCCCACCAGCTGAGCGCTGACCGGCACGGCGGAGCTCGACCGCGCGACGGGCACGGAGACGGCCGGAAGCCCCATCAGGTTCGAGAAGCCGTTGTTGCGCACCTGCGTCGCGAGCGAGTGCGGATCCTCGGGATCGAAGCCCAGGACGTCGGCGTCGGCCGGAATGTCGTGGACCGGCAGCGTCGGGAAGAGCAGCGCGTCGATGCCGTGGCATTCGTAGATCTCGCGCAGGCGCGCCTGCAGCGCCTTCCGCAGCTCGGCCGCACGCCGATAGGTGATCATGGGTACCAGCATCCCAGCCTGGACCTGATTCCGCGAGCCCCGGAAGTACCGCTCCCCCGCCTCCTCGAGCAGACCGCGGTGCGCGGCGCCGCCCTCGGCCGCCAGCATCACCTCGGTCACCCCGCTCATGGCTTCGAAGGGGATCCCGTCGACCTCGACCGCTTCGACCCCCGCGGCCGCGAGCCGCTCGACGGCGATGCGTGCGCCGGCCTCCACCTCGGTGCTCGATCCGGCCCAGAGCTGCCGGGCGATGCCGATCCTGAGCTGCTCCCGCGGCTCGCTCGGCCCCGGCTCCAGACTGCCGCGATCCCGCGGGTCATGGCCCTGGACGGCGCCGCAGACGAGCGAGACGTCGGCGACGGTGCGCGCGAGCACGGCCATGGTCCCGTGCGTCGGGCTGCCCCCGTGCACGCCGTAGCGGCTCAGCAGGCCGGCGGTCGGCTTCAGCCCGACGATGCCGTTCAGGGCGGCCGGCACACGGCCGGACCCGGCGGAGTCGGTGCCGAACGATGCGAGCACCATCCCGGCCGCGACCGAGACCGCCGACCCCGTGCTCGATCCCCCCGTGAACACGCCGTCGTCCAGCGCGTTGCGGGTCTCGAGCAGGTTCGCCCCCATCCCGAACTCCGGCATGGTCGTCGTGCCCATGACGATCGCGCCCGCCTCGCGGGCCCGGCTGATCAGCGTCGCCTCGACGGGCGGCCGCCACCCGGCGAGGGTCCGGGATCCCGCGGACGCAGGGCCCGTGCGGGTGAACAGCGCGTCCTTGGCCGAGATCGGCAGCCCAGCCAGCGGCCGCGACCGCCCGGATTCGGCGCGCTCGCGATCCAGCCGCTCCGCCTCCGCCTCCGCCTCGGCGGCCGCGACGGAGACGAACGCGTGCAGGCCGGGATCCCGGCGCCCGATCACCTCGAGCGACTCCGCCACCACCTCCCCGCAGGTCAGTTCCCCGCCGGAGACGGCCCGCACCAGATCGACCGCGGTCTGCGGAAGCGTCATCAGAGCCACCTTTGATCGAACGCGTCCACCCCGGTGTCCTCGAGATCGAACGAGGGCAGCGGGATCCCGGTCGGGAGTGCCCGCAGAGTGTCGGTCAGGATCCGGGCCACCGCCTCGGCGTCCTCCTCCCAGAGGGGGACGCCGACGACGCCGGCCAGGGTCTCGACGTCGCTGCCCGTGAGGGTGCGCTCAGCCGTCGAGTGAGTCATGCGAGAGCTCCGTTCAGCGCCGTCACTCGGTCCCGCCGAGGTAGGCGGCCCAGGGGAAGTAGACGTAGGAGAAGGTGGCCGGAGCGCCCGAGATGCGGTTGTTCATCCAGATCGTGCTCTTGACCTCGACGCCCGGGGTGACGGGCAGCAGATCCTCGTGCAGCTGCTTCTCCATCTCCACGACGAGATCGGCGCGCTCGGCATCGTCCGCGGTGCCCATCGCCTTCGCGAAGAGCGAGTCGATGCCGTCGTAGCCGTACTTGTTGATGAAGCCGTTCTTCGTGGCCGTCGGGTTGAGCCAGTCCAGCGGATCCGGAGTTCCGGGCCACCACTCGGTCCAGAGGATGTCGGTGTCGCCGCGGGTCTCGTCGTCGTTCACGTAGTTCGGGAAGTCGCCGGTGGGCACCACCTGCAGCTTCATCTTCAACCCGATGCGGTCGGCGGCGTCCTTGATCGCGACGCCGAACTGCTGCTTGTTGTCGGGCACGGTCATCAGGATCTCCTGATCCTTGATGCTCGCGGGCACATCGGCGAGCAGCTTCTTCGCGCCGTCGTAGTCGGCCGAGACCGGCTCCGGGAGCGTCGCCGCATAGGCGTCGAGCCACTCCTTCGCGAAGCCGTACACCGCCGGGGGCGTCTGCAGCTTGGCCGGCTCGGCGGTCCCCTGGAACACCGAGTCCGAGATGCCCTGCCAGTCGATCGCCATCTGCAGCGCCTGCCGCATCCGCAGGTCGCTCATCGGCCCGTCGGCCCGCGAGTAGTTCAGCGCCTGGTTCAACGGGGAGTCGCCGATGTAGAGCTTGCCGTTCTTCGCCGCGGCGAGCTGCCCGACGCCGGAGATCGGCACGGCGTAGGCGCCGTCGATCTGACCGCTCAGCAGCGCCGAGGTGATCGTCGAGTTGTCCTGGAGGAAGGTGAACTCGATCTCCTTGACCTTCGGCTTCAGCTCCGTGTTCCAATAGCCGTCATAGCGGTCCGCGATGATCGACTCGCCCCGGTTCCACTTCGTGAACTGGTACGGCCCGGTGCACATGATCCCGCCGCTCGGGGTGCCCACCTCCTTGGGGTGCTGGGCGTAGTAGTCCTTCTTCGCCACGACTCCGGCGAAGTCCGCCATCTCGTGGTTGAAGACGTAGTCGGGCTCCTTGAGCGTGACGGTCACCTCGTGCTCGCCGGTCACCTCGACCTTCGAGACCCGCGAGAACAAGTAGTTGTACATGGTCGTCGGATCGGTGAGGTTGTGGTTCAGGCTCCAGGCGACGTCCTCGGCCGTCATCGGTGTGCCGTCCCAGAAGGTCACGTCGTCGCGCAGCTCGTAGACCCAGTGCAGCGGGTCGGGGTTGCTGAACGACTTGGCGAGGTTCGGCTCGATCGTGTAGTCGGGGGTCTGGACCAGCAGGGTCTCGCACATGTTCGAGTTGATCATGTTCGGAGTGTTGTCCGCCGACATGAAGGGATCGATCGACTGCGGCTCGCCCATCCAGACGTTCCAGGTGATCTTGTCGACCTCGGCGTTGCCCGCCGGGGTCATCACGGCCGATTCCAGCTCCTTGACGGCGGCGCCCTGCGCGTTGGGCCGCGGTGCGCTGGAGCACGCGGCGAGCGTCGCGATGGCCGCCAGGCTCGCGGTCGCGAGCATCAGGCGTCGTACGGTGGTGTTCATTGGGTCTCTCCTTCTGAGATGGGGTGGGCGGCGGACATCCGCGTCCGTTCCGCCCGGCCGTGATCGAGCGCCCAGCCCGCGCGCGGGACACTGTCTCTGAGCAGTCGGGTGTAGGGGTGCTGCGGATCGTCGAGCACGTCGGCGGTTGCCCCGCGCTCGACGATCACTCCGCCGCGCATGACGATCACCTGGTCGGTGATCTGCCGGATCACGGCGAGGTCGTGGCTGATGAAGACGTAGGACAGGCCGCGCTCCTCGCGGATGTCGGCGAGGAGATTCAGCACCTGGGCCTGGATCGACACGTCGAGCGCCGAGACCGCCTCGTCGAGCACCAGGATCGCCGGATCTGCGGCGAGGGCCCGGGCGATGGCGACGCGCTGCCGCTGTCCGCCCGAGAGCGCGTCCGGTCGCAGCTCCAGATGTCCCGCGTCCAAGCCCACCATCCGGGTGAGCTCCAGGATCCGCACCGAGCGATCCGATGCGCTCAGCCGGAAGTGCACCGCGAGGACCTCCGCGAGAGCGTCGCCGATGGTCTGGCGGCGATCCAGGGAGGAGTAGGGATCCTGGAACACGATCTGGATCCGCCGCCCGCGCCGCCGCCACTCGCGAGTGCTCCGCGCCGGCAGCGAATGGTCGGCGCCGTCGACGAGGATGCGCCCGGCCGTCGGCCGTTCGAGCCCGACGAGCATCTTCGCCGTGGTCGACTTCCCCGAGCCGGATTCGCCGACGATGCCGAGCGCACCGCCCGCCGGCAGCGAGAAGCTCACCGCGTCGACCGCGCGCCGATCCCCTCCGCGCGCACCGCGAGCCTGATAGATCTTGGTGAGCCGCTCGACCTCGATGATGGACGCCTCCGCGTCGATCCCGACGCCGCTCCGCTCCGCATGCGCGACTGCCTCGCTCATGATCGCACCTCCGCTCCTGCCGCGATCTCCGGGATCCGGAGCTGCTCGCCGATCTCTCCCGCACGCACGCACCGCACGGCCGCAGGGCCGTCGAGGCTCACGAGCTGCTGCGGCTCCGCGCACTGCGATCGCGCGAAACGGCAGCGAGGGGCGAAGGCGCAGCCCACGGGAGCGGAGTAGGCCGGGGTCGGCTGGCCGGCGATGGCCGGAAGCCGGTGCACCTCCCGGGCGATGTCGGGTCGCGCTTCGACGAGTGCCGCGGTGTAGGGGTGCCTCGGTTCGCTGTGCAGCGTCCGCGACGCCTGCACCTCGACGATGCTGCCCGCGTACATCACAGCGGTCTCGTCGCAGACCGCGCCGGCGAGCTCGAGGTCGTGCGTGATGAAGATCATCGCCATGCCCTCGTCCCGCTGCAGCTCCGACAGGATGCGCATCACCTCGGCCTGGCTCGTCACGTCGAGCGCCGTGGTCGGCTCGTCCGCGAGGATCAGCTTGGGCTTCGCCGAGACGGCGGCGGCGATCATGACGCGCTGCAGCAGCCCTCCGGAGAGCTCGTGCGGATACTGCGCGAGGCGGCGCTCGCCGTCCTCGATCCCCACGCGGGCGAGCAGGTCGACGGCCTGCCGCCTCGCCGCCGCCGGGCGCACTCCCTGGTTGATGCGCAGGGCTTCGGTGAGGAAGTCGCCGATCCGGCGCACCGGGTTGATCGCGGCCCGCGGATCCTGGAAGATCATGGCGACCTGCCGGCTTCGGTAGTCCCGGAGGCCCGAGCCGCGCAGCTCGAGCACCGACTGCCCGTCGA
>CAMFIY010000175.1 GCA_945952575.1 uncultured Leucobacter sp. | reverse complement strand
CGGGTCGCAGAGGGCGGTGACCACCTCCATGAACGCGTCGACGCGGGCGTAGTGCGAGGCGTAGTCGATCTGCCCCTCGAGGCCGAAGTTCGGCGGTTCGACATCGGTCACCGAGGTGACCACGTTCCAGCCGGCCCGCCCGCCGCTCAGGTGATCCAGCGTCGCCAGGCGCCGGGCGAGACCATAGGGGTCGCTGTAGGTGACCGAGATGGTCGAGATCAGGCCGATCCGCTCGGTCGCGCCGGCGAGCAGTGCCATGAGCGTCACCGGATCGAAGCTTCCCTCCGGCCCGTAGAGACCGGGCCCCTCCATCGCCATCACGTCCGCGAGGAACAGCGAGTGGAGGCCGCCGGCCTCCGCCTTCCGCGCGATGTCGATCCAGTGCCGCACGTTCCATTCGGCGCGCGGATCGCTCTCCGGCAGGCGCCACGATGCCTCGTGATGCCCGGCGTTCAGCATGAACAGGTTGAGCAGCATGGTGTCGTCACGGTCGTTCATCGGGTGCCTCCGGTCTGTCAGCGGAATACGGGTCAGGCCTGCGAGATCGCCCAGAAGCGCTGGCCGTTGAAGCCGTTGCCGCCGGCGTCCTCGCCGACGCCCCCGAACTTCGTCGAGTAGGCGTCGATGACGTTCTGACGGCCCCAGACGATCCACGGCCCCTCGTCGTAGAGGATGCGCAAGACCTTGCGCATGTTTCCCCGGTAGCCGGCGTCGGGCTTCGCGACGCCCTCGTCGAAGAGCCGATCGATCTCGGCGTTCGAGTAGCCGGTGCTGTTGTAGCCCGATTTGCTGAGCAGGTAGTAGTAGAGATTGGAGAACATGGTGGCGGTCTGCGTGAAGTCGATCTGCAGCTCGGCCTCGAAGTAGGCGTCCGAATAGTAGGCGGTGGCGTCCGCGACCATGTCGATCTCGACGGCGACACCGATCTCCTTCAGCTGCTGCTGGACGATCTGGCCGGTCTCCACCATTCCGGGCACCCGGTTGCCGACGCGCAGCTTGACGCTCATGCCCGCCTTGCCCGCGTCCTCGAGCAGCTGCTTCGCCTGGGCGATGTCGCGCGTGCGCGGTGCGAGCCCCGGTTCGATGGTGCCCGCATCCCACTGCTCGAAGACGCCGATGTCGTCCGTGCCGATCTTCCCGTGGCCCGAATAGACGGTATCGACGAGCTGCGGACGATCGAGGGCGAGCCGGAACGCCTCGCGCACCCGCTTGTCCTCGAACTTCGCGCCCGGGCGGGTGTCCATGCCGATGAACAGGATCAGCCCGGTCTCGGACTCGATCGTCGTGAGATCCTTGCGGTTCGCAAGCTGGGGCAACTGGTTCGGCATGACGCTGCCGATCGCGTCCACCTGGCCCGCGAGCATCGCGCTGAGCGCGGTGCTCGGACTCTCGAAGGCGATGATCTCGAACTTCTCGAGGTAGGGGCCGCCCTCGATGCGCCAGTAGTCGTCGTGACGCGCGCCGGTCCAGCGCTGCTCCGGCACGAAGCTGACGTGCTTGAACGGGCCGGTGCCGATGGGCTTCGCCGGATCGAAGCCGACGGGGACGATGGCGGCGAACGTGGGACCGAAGGATTCCCTGAGCTGGGAGTTGGGCGCCTTGAGGTCGAGTCGCAGCGTGCGGTCGTCGACGATCGTGATGCCGTCGGGGTCGATGTCGCTCAGGAGCGCGGCCTGGGCCTTCGGGTTCTTCGGGTCGAGGATCCGGCGGATCGTGAACTCGACGTCCTGGGAGCTGAGGGTCCTGCCGTCGTGCCACTTCACCCCCTCCTTGACCGTGATGGTCCACTTCGACACGTCGTCGGCATCCGGTTCGAAGACCTCGGCGAGCGCGTTCACGGTCTTCACGTCGGCGTCGCTCTCGACGAGCCCGTCGAACATGCAGAGCTTCATGTTGTTGTTCGAGGTAGTGCCGTGCGGATCCATGTCTGCGCCGCCGCCGGTGGTCGCCGCGAGGCGCATCACGCCGCCGCGTTTCGGCTCGCCGACGGGGCCGGCGCTCGGTCCTCCGGGGGCGTCGGGGGTGCCGGTCGCGCAACCGGCGAGGAAGATGGTTCCGGCCGCGATCGAGATTCCGAGGAACCCGCGTCGAGTGGTGGGGCCGAGCAGTTGGTGGTTCACGATTCTCCTTTGAAGCGCAAGCGATGCTCACACGGTGTGAGGGATCCGATGCGGTGCAGGTCCATCGTCAGTATCGACCGGTCGGCATGTTGGCGGCCAGTGGCAGCTCGCGGGTAATCTATCGGAAATGCTTATGGCAGGATCGAATCGATGCGTTCCACCGGGGACAGAAGGAGCGAGAGATGACGCGTGAGCTCGACGTCGAGACGCTTCGCCTGCTCATCGCAGTGGCCGAGAGCGGAAGCGTCAGTGCCGCGGCGATGCAACGGGGGATGAGCCAGCCCGCGGCGAGCGCCCGCATCCGGGAGTTCGAGACGCGTTGGCGCGTCGCAGCGGTGCGCCGCTCCTCGCGCGGATCACGGCTCACCGCCGACGGCGAGGTGGTGGTGAACTGGGCGCGAACGCTGCTGCACTCGGTGGACACCATGCGCACGGCGATGGCGGCGCTCAGCGAGCAGCGGCGTCGGAACGTCGTGATCGCCGCGAGCCTCACCATCGCGGAGTACCTGGTGCCGCGCTGGCTCGGCGAGCTGCACCTGCGGACGCCCGACGTGCAACCGGTGCTCCAGGTGATGAACAGCGAAGCGGTGGCGAACGCCATCCGCGCGGGAGAGGCGGACCTCGGTTTCATCGAGACGACCTCGTTGCCGGCCGGTCTTGCGCGCAAGAAGGTCGGGGTCGATCCGCTCGCCGTCGTGGTGGCTCCCGGGCATCCGTGGGCAAGGCGGCGCTCGCCGCTGCTCCGGGAGGAGATGCGGGCCGCGCGCTGGGTCGTGCGCGAGTCGGGGAGCGGCACGCGGAGCACGTTCGAGGACGCGCTCGGGGTTCCGCCTCAGGTCGCCATGGAGGGGACGTCGACGATGTCGCTGCTCGGTGCGGCCGTCGCCGGGATCGGTCCCGCCGTGCTGTCGAGCCGTTCGGTCACGGCGGAGGTGAGCAGCGGTCGGCTCGTCATCGTCCCGACCGAGCTCGACCTCACCCGGCCGCTCACGGCCGTCTGGCGGGGCGACGAGCTCCTCGCCGAGGCCGCCGGCGATCTGGTGCGGATCGCGCTCGCGACGGGCTGATCCCGATATCAGGCGGGCTGATACCGTGGCCAGGTCTGGCTTCTTCCCTCGGCCACCGGGGCGCACCAAGCTGAGATAGTGCCTTCCTCCCCGCTCAGCAACCGCCCGGACAGACAGCAGTCATCGGCTTGGAAGGCTGCGGGAGCGTTGAGAGTGCTGCTGCCGCTCGCCGGCGCCGTGATCGCGATGTGCCTCAACGCGGTGCTCCCGCTCATCAGCTCGCTCCTGCTCGCGCTCGTCCTCGGCGCGATCGTCGCGAACACCCCGCTGGGGAGCCTCGACGCCGTGCGCGATCACGCTCCCGTCACGAAGGCGCTGCTTCGCTGGGGCGTCGTGCTGCTCGGCCTCAAGCTGCCGGTCTCCGAGGTGCTGGGCCTCGGGTTCGGCGGCGTGCTCGTGATCGTCGCGACGGTGGCCGTGACCTTCGGCGCGACCGTGCTGATCGGCCGGTGGATGCGGCTCGAGCGGGGCTTCGTGACGCTCCTGGCGTCGGGCTTCTCGGTCTGCGGAGCGGCTGCGATCGCCGCGGTCGAGGATGCGGTCGGCGCCAGGCGTCGCGATGTGACGCTCGCCGTCGCCCTCGTGACGATCTTCGGGAGTCTCATGATCCTCGCGCTGCCGCCGCTGGCGTCGATGCTGGGGCTGACCGCGGGGGAGGCGGCGATCTGGGCGGGGGCCAGCATCCACGAAGTGGCGCAGGTCGTGGCCGCGGCATCGGTCGTCGGCGGATCCGCGGTGGCGCTCGCCACCACGGTCAAGCTCGGCCGGGTGGCGCTCCTGGCGCCGGTATACGCCGTCGCCGCCCGGCTCTCGCGCTCGCACACTGCGCGCCAGGCGCCGGTGCTGCCCTGGTTCGTGATCGGCTTCGCGGTCGCGGTCGCGGTGCGCTCCCTCGTGCCGTTGCCGCACGAGCTGCTGAGCGCGATCGACCTGCTGACCACGTTCCTGCTCGCCGCCGGCATGTTCGGCCTGGGTCTCGGGTTGCGGATGCGGGAGCTGTGGCCGATCCCGATCCGCGCTTTCGGTCTGGCCGCGGCGTCGACGTCGGTCGCCGCTGCGACCTCGCTCGGCCTGGTGCTGCTCGTCGCCTGACCTCGCGCGCTCGGGCACGTCGAATACGGCCGACGCACCCTAGGAGATCTTGCGGCGGTACACCGCCATGGCCGCGATGAACGCGACGACCAGGATACCGATGCACCAGGCCAGCGCGACCCAGATATCGGGCCCGACCGGCTGCCCGGCGAAGAGCGCGCGGACGGCGTCCACGATCGAGGTCACCGGCTGGTTCTCGGCGAACCAGCGGACCGGGCCCGGCATGCTCGCCGTCGGCACGAACGCCGAGCTGATGAACGGCAGGAAGATGAGTGGGTAGGAGAAGGCGCTCGCGCCGTCCACCGTCTTCGCGGTGAGGCCGGGGATCACCGCGAGCCAGGTGAGCGCGAGGGTGAACAGCGCCAGGATCCCGATCACCGCGAGCCAGGCCCCGATGCTCGCGCCGGTGCGGAAGCCCATCAGCAGCGCGACGCCGACGACGACCGCCAGAGAGACGAGGTTCGCGACGAGCGAGGTGAGCACGTGCGCCCAGAGCACGGAGGACCGCGCGATCGGCATGGACTGGAACCGCTCGAAGATGCCGCCCTTCATGTCCATGAAGAGCCGGAACGCGGTGTAGGCGATGCCCGACGCGATGGTGATGAGCAGGATCCCGGGCAGCAGGTAGTTCACATAGGGTCCATTGCCGGCGCCGGTCTCGATCGCGCCGCCGAGCACGTAGACGAAGAGCAGCATCAGTGCGATCGGCGTGATCGCCGTCGTGATGATGGTGTCGAGGCTCCGGGTGATGTGCTTCAGCGAGCGGCCGGTGAGGGTCGTGGTGTCGCTCAGGAAATGCGTGGTCATGATGGTTCCTCCGTGTGTCCGCCGACCCCGTTTCCGGCGGCCGGGCGCTCGCCGACGATCGCGAGGAAGACGTCCTCGAGGGTCGGCTGCTTCTCGACGTATTCGACCTTCGCCGGAGGCAGCAGCTGCTTCAGCTCGGCGAGGGTGCCGTTCACGATGATCCGGCCCTCGTGCAGGATCGCGATGCGATCGGCGAGATGCTCGGCCTCATCGAGGTACTGCGTGGTGAGCAGCACGGTCGTTCCGCCCGCGGCGAGTTCCCTGACCGCCTGCCAGACCTCGATCCGCGCCTGCGGGTCGAGACCGGTAGTCGGCTCGTCGAGGAAGATCACCGGCGGCTCGCCGATCAGGCTCATCGCGATGTCGAGCCGCCGCCGCATGCCGCCGGAGTACTCGGCCACCTTGCGCCCGGCGGCGTCGGCGAGCGAGAAGCGCTGCAACAGGGAGTCGGCGACCTCGCCGGGGTCGCGGAGGTGCCGCAGGCGAGCGATGAGGATCAGGTTCTCCCGTCCGGTGAGCACTTCGTCCACCGCGGCGAACTGGCCGGTCAGGCTGATCGATTCGCGCACCCGGCCGGCCTGCGTGACGACGTCGAAGCCCTCGACGCTCGCCGATCCCGCATCGGCGCGCAGCAGCGTCGAGAGGATCCGCACCGCCGTGGTCTTGCCGGCGCCGTTCGACCCGAGCAGGGCGAAGATGCTGCCCCGCTCGACCTCGAGATCGACGCCGCGCAGGACGTGCAGCTGCTGAAAGGACTTCTCGAGCCCGCGAACGCTGATCGCGGGCTCGCGGAGGAGCGCGCCGTTCCGATTCGCGTCGCTCATTCCCGCTCACCCCGCTTCGCCTCGTCGATCGCGGTGATGAGGCGCTGGCGCTCCTTGTCGATCCAGCGCTTGCCGAGGTAGGCCTCGGCGAAGGTCTCGGCGAAGTCGACCGGGTCGTCGCCGACGATCTCGCTCACGGGCGTTCCGTCGAGGGA
>CAMFIY010000174.1 GCA_945952575.1 uncultured Leucobacter sp. | reverse complement strand
GGGCCCGAAGATCCGGCTCGGAGTCTTCGAAGCCGGCCCCTACGAGCTCGCGGAGGGCGACGAGTTCGCCATCACGACCCGGGACATCGTGGGCGATCGGACCATCGGCGGCACCACGCACAAGGGCCTGCCCGGTGACGTGCGGCCCGGCGATCCGCTGCTCATCGACGACGGCAAGGTGACGCTGCGGGCGACGCGGGTGACCGAGGACACGGTCTACACCGTGGTCGAAGTGCCCGGAGCGATCTCGAACAACAAGGGCATCAACCTTCCCGGCGTCGCGGTCAACGTGCCGGCGCTCTCGGAGAAGGACGAGGAGGACCTCCGCTGGTCCCTCAAGCTGGGCGTCGACTACATCGCGCTCTCCTTCGTCCGCGATGCCGCGGACATCGAACGCGTGCACGAAATCATGGCCGAGGAGGGAATCAAGCTCCCGGTGATCGCCAAGATCGAGAAGCCGCAGGCGGTCGACAATCTCGAGGACATCGTCAACGCGTTCGACGGCATCATGGTCGCCCGCGGAGATCTCGGCGTCGAGCTGCCCCTCGAGCAGGTCCCGCTGGTGCAGGCCGAGGCGATCGCGATCGCCCGGCGCAATGCGAAACCGGTGATCGTGGCGACCCAGGTGCTGGAGTCGATGATCGAGAACCCGCGACCGACGCGCGCCGAGGCGAGCGATTGCGCGAACGCGGTGCTCGACGGTGCGGACGCCGTGATGCTCTCGGGAGAGACGAGCGTCGGCGCATACCCGGTCGAGGCGGTGAAGACGATGGCGCGGATCATCGAGGCCACCGAGGACCACGCGCTGGATCGCATCGAGCCGCTCGGCAATGCGCCTCACACGCAGGGCGGCGCCCTCACGCTCGCGGCATCCGAGGTCGCCGATTTCATCGGGGCCAAGTTCATCTGCGTGTTCACCGAGTCGGGGGACACGGTGCGTCGGATGTCCCGCCTGCGCCGACCCATCCCGATCCTCGGGTTCACGCCGAGCAAGTCCATCCGTCGCCGCATGGAGCTCACCTGGGGCGCGCGCAGCTACGAGGTCCCGCGCGTCGGGTCCACCGACGAGATGTTCGAGCAGGTCGACCTGGTGATGCTCGATCACGGCCTCGCCGAGATCGGTGAGAAGGTACTGATCATCGCCGGGTCGCCCCCCGGAGTAATCGGGACCACCAACACGCTGCGCATCCACCGGATGGGGGAGGCGACGGGCCAGCTGCCCGAGGCCGGACCTCGACAGTACCCGGTCGGCCGCGGCAGCATTCCGGTGTGAGCTCGGCGGGGCTTCGGGGTGCGCTAGGCTCTTAGTCCGGGCCGGATTGGCGGAATCGGCAGACGCGGCGCACTCAAAATGCGTTGCCTTCGGGCGTGGGGGTTCAAGTCCCCCATCCGGCACTCGAATCTCAGGAGTAAAGTACAGACCATGACTGAACAGAGCACCACTCCGGCACGACGCGTCGTCGTCGCCGAGGACGAATCGCTGATCCGCCTCGACATCGTCGAGACGCTGCGCGACAACGGTTTCGACGTGGTGGGCGAGGCCGGCGACGGTGAGGAGGCGGTGCGCCTGGTCGAGGAGCTCCAGCCCGATCTGGTCGTGATGGACGTGAAGATGCCGAAGCTCGACGGGATCTCTGCGGCCGAGCAGATCAACAAGGATCACATCGCCCCGGTGGTGCTGCTGACGGCCTTCAGCCAGCGGGAGCTTGTCGAGCGCGCGGGCGAGGCCGGTGCGCTGGCCTACGTGGTGAAGCCCTTCACCCCGGCGGACCTGATCCCGGCCATCGAGATCGCGCTGTCGCGGTTCCAGCAGATCGTCGCGCTCGAGAACGAGGTCGCCGATCTCGCCGAGCGCTTCGAGACCCGCAAGCTCGTGGACCGCGCGAAGGGCATCCTGAACGAGAAGATGGGGCTCACCGAGCCCGAGGCGTTCCGCTGGATCCAGAAGGCCTCGATGGATCGTCGCCTGACGATGCAGGATGTGGCGAAGACCATCATCGACCAGCTCGGTCAGAAGAAGTCCGACTGAACCGCTCTCCGAGCCCGTCGACGGCCCGGAGCACGACCGGCCTCTGCGTGTCAGCGCGGGGGCTGTTCCTGTCTGAACGGCTTGTAGAGGTTCGTGATCCGGAGCGTGGAGCAACGGCGTCCGCGCTCGTCGGAGATCGCGATCTCGTGCACGGTCATGGTCCGCCCGAGGTGCACCGGGGTGCAGACCCCGGTGACCGTGCCCTCCGTCGCCGAAGAGGTGTGCGTGGCGTTGATGTCGATCCCGACGGCCACCATGCCCTCGGGTGCGACGTAGTTGGCGTGCATCGAGCCGAGCGATTCGGCCAGCACGACATAGGCGCCTCCGTGGAGGAGGCCGATGGGCTGCGTGTTGCCCTCCACCGGCATCGTCGCGACCGCCCGCTCTCGGGTGAACTCGATCATCGTGATGCCCATCTTGTCGGCCAGGGCGCCCATCCCGCGAAATCGGATGTAGGCGAGTCCGTCATCGGCAGGGGGTGCTGTCCGGCCTGAGGCGCCTGCGGCATCGCTCACGCTGATCCTTCCCGCCGCGAGATCTCCCCGGCGTATGTCGGTGCCTGCTTGTAGGCTGGGGAACGTGAATACGCCTCAGCCTACCCTCATGGTCATCGACGGGCATTCGCTCGCATTCCGCGCGTTCTACGCGCTGCCGGTGGACAGCTTCCAGACCCAGTCCGGCCAGCACACCAACGCGATTCACGGCTTCATCTCGATGCTGATCAACCTGCTGGCGAACGAGAATCCCGACGCCCTCGCCATCGCCTTCGACATCTCGCGGCACTCGTTCCGCACCGAGGAGTACCCGGAGTACAAGGGCACCCGCGGCGAGACCCCGCCGGAGTTCAAGGGGCAGGTGCCTCTGCTGCAGGAGGCGCTGCACGCGATGGGGATCCGCACCATCGAGAAGGAGAATTTCGAGGCCGACGACATCCTGGCGACGCTCGCGACCCGAGGCTCCGCAGAGGGATATCGCGTCCTCGTCGTCAGCGGCGATCGCGACACGATCCAGCTCGTTGAAGACAATGTGACGCTGCTCTATCCCTCCAAGCAAGGCGTGAGCGAGCTCACCCGCTACGACGCGGCCAAGGTGATGGAGCGGTACGGCATCCGCCCCGAGCAGTACCCCGAGATCGCGGCGCTCGTCGGCGAGACGAGCGACAATCTGCCGGGCATCCCGCGCGTGGGCGAGAAGACCGCGGTGAAGTGGATCAACCAGTTCGGCTCGTTGGAGGAGGTGCTGCGTCGCCAGGACGAGGTCGGCGGCAAGGTGGGCGAGAGTCTGCGGGAGAACGCGCACCTCGCCGAGCGCAACCGACGACTGAATCGCCTGGTCCGCGACGTCGAGCTCGATGTCGATCTCGCCGAGCTGAAGCGCGTCGAGATCGACATGGCGGCGGTCCAGCAGGTCTTCTCGAAGCTCGAGTTCCGTACGCTGCTGCAGCGAGTCGGGAAGCTCGCGGGGGCCGAGGTGCCCGAGGCCGCATCCGGGTCCTCCACGGCGTCCTTCGACGTGCCGACCGCGCCCGAGGCGAAGCTGCTGCTCGACGAGGAGCTCGAGGACTGGCTGCGCAAGGCGGATCGGCCCGCGGTGACGATCGCTGCGGTCGGCGAAGGCTACGACGTCGGTCTCTCCACGCTCGAGAGCTCGGTCGAGCTGCACTGGATCCCGGGCGGTCGCGACTATGCGCTGTTCGAGAACTGGCTGGCCGGTGACGACCCCAAGATCCTCTTCGATGCGAAGTCGCAGATCCGCACGGTCGCTGCGACGGGTGCGACCATCGGCGGCATCGCCGGCGACGCGCTGCTCGCGGCCTGGCTGGTGTGGCGGCGCGCGGCCGAGAAGTCGCTGGCGAGAACCGTGCGCAAGTACCTCGGAGAGGACATGCCGGAGCCGGATCCGAACCAGCTCGTCCCGGACGAGGGCTCGATGATCGGTGCGGGCACGGTCGCCTGGTACATCCTGCGCGTGCATGCCGCGGTCGTCTCGAAGTTCCCGGATCGCACCGGTGAGGTGTACGAGAGCATCGAGCTGCCCCTGCTCCCGGTTCTCGCGGCGCTCGAGAAGCGCGGTGTCGCCGTGGATCTCCCGCTCTTCCAAGCGCACGAGGCCGAACTGAAGACGCGCGTGGCGTCGCTCGAACAGGAGGCGTTCGCGGCCATCGGCCACGAGGTGAACCTCTCCTCGCCGAAGCAGCTGCAGCAGGTGCTCTTCGAGGAGCTCGACATGCCGAAGACGCGCAAGACGCAGACCGGCTACACGACGGATGCCGCGGCGCTGGCCGACCTGCAGACGAAGAGCCCGCATCCGTTCCTCGACGCGCTGCTCGCGCATCGCGATGCCAACAAGCTGCGCCAGATCATCGAGACGCTCATCAAAGCGGTGCAGGCCGACGGCCGCATCCACACCACTCTCGTGCAGATCGGCTCCAGCACCGGGCGCCTCGCTTCGACCGATCCGAACCTGCAGAACATTCCGGTCCGTACCGAGGAAGGGCGCAGGCTTCGAGAGGGCTTCATCCATTCGGGCGATTTCGAGACCCTGATGACGGCCGACTACTCGCAGATCGAGATGCGGATCATGGCGCACCTCTCCGGCGATGCCGGGCTGATCGAAGCGTTCAACGCGGGCGAGGACCTGCACCGCTTCGTCGGCTCGCGGATCTTCGGCGTGCCCCCGGAGGACGTGACGAGTGAGATGCGCGCCAAGGTGAAGGCGATGTCCTACGGCCTCGCCTACGGACTCTCGGCGTTCGGCCTCTCCAAGCAGCTCGGCATCAGCGGCGCGGAGGCCAAGGAGCTGATGGTCGAGTATTTCGAGCGCTTCGGAGGGGTGCGCGACTACCTGCGCTCGGTGGTCGAGCAGGCGAAGGCCGACGGCTACACCGAGACCATCTTCGGCCGTCGTCGCCCGTTCCCGGACCTGGCCAGCCCGCACCGCGCACTGCGCGAGAACGCCGAGCGCGCCGCGCTGAACTCGCCGATCCAGGGCAGCGCAGCCGACATCATCAAGCGCGCCATGATCCAGGTCGAACGGCGGATGCGCGAGCAGTCGATGTCTTCGCGGATGCTGCTCCAGATCCATGATGAGCTCATGTTCGAGGTCGCCGCGGGGGAGTGGGACGCGCTCGAGGCCATCGTTCGCGAGGAGATGGCCGGCGCCGCCGAGCTGTCGGTGCCGCTCGAGGTGCAGGTGGGGCACGGTGCCAACTGGAACGCAGCCGCCCACTGATTCCGACGGAGAGAGACATGGCCGAAGTCGTTCTGTTCCACCACGTACGTGGGCTGACCGACGGCGTGCGCGCCTTCGCCGAACGGCTGCGTGAGCGCGGGCACGTCGTCGATACGCCCGATCTCTTCGAGGGCCGCATCTTCGCGACGATCGATGCGGGCCTCGACTATGCGCGGGACATCGGCTTCGAGGAGGTGGGTCGACGGGCGGTCGCCTCTCGCGCCGGCAAGTCGCGCAGCGTCGTCTACGCGGGGATGTCGATGGGCACGATGCCGGCGCAGCGCCTCCTGGCCACGACCCCGGAGGCTCGGGGCGGCATCCTGCTGCACGGCTTCGCCGATCCCTCCTATCTCGGCCTCCCGTGGCGGGACGACGTGCCGGTGCAGTTCCACGCGATGGATGCTGACCCGTGGGTCGTCGATGACGGCGACCTCGAGGCGGCCAGAGCGCTCGCCGAGGAGCACGCGAACCTCGAGGTGTTCACCTATGCCGGCTCCGGCCATCTCTTCACGGATCATACGGACGAGGACGCGGATCCCTCGGCCACCGGACTGGTGCTCGAGCGGGCCTTGGATCTGCTCGCGCGGAGCTGAATCTCCGGTTGCCTACGGGCCCTGGAACGCGGTAAGCTGGAATGTCATATCTTTGACGACTCAACCATGTCCACGTGCGGAAGCGTGTTCGTTCGGCTGCGAAGCCGATCGAAGCAGCATGCGATCCGCCTGATTCCCTGTCCATTGTGGAGACCAATTACATGACGAACGCAACGACCGGAGAGACAAGCAAGCAGGTCGCGATCAACGATATCGGCT
>CAMFIY010000173.1 GCA_945952575.1 uncultured Leucobacter sp. | reverse complement strand
CCTGCACATTGGGCGAGAAGCCATCAAGGTAGGCCTCGAAGTTCTGCCGGAGCCTGGTCGCGTTCGTCGCAGCACGAAGGGTCTTGAGCGTGAAGCCGGACGTGTTGTAAAAGTCCTGTTTCGCGGCATCTCGCAGCGGGGCGTCCTGGTCGACGATCCCTGCCTGGTCGAGAGTCTTCTTCATCGCGAGGACCGCGTCTTGTGTGGGTGCGAGCACGCTGTCCAAGCGTCGGAGGACGGTGAACGGCAGGATCACGTCGCGGTACTTGCCGCGGACGTAGAGGTCTCGAAGCACGTCGTCGGCGATGCTCCAGATCAGCGCGACAAGGCGAGCGTGGTTGATGGAGTTCTGCGGCACCGCATGTCCTTCGAATCGTGCTTCGGTTGTCCGGTCACGGGGCGCAGTGAACCGTCTGCACGCAGATCACACTGGAACCGACAGCTTCGCTCCCCACGGATGACGATAGGCGCCACCACTGACATTCTCTCAGAGTGTCGCGCCCGAGCCGGGGAGCGTCGAACTACAGAGGGCCGGCGGCTGCCCGCTCGGTGAATGCGGCATGGAGCGCCTGGACATGATGCGAGAGCTTCCCGAACCTCGGCTGGTCAGGGTCGTACGTCTTGCGGGTGCGGTCTCGCACGAGCGCTGTGAGCGTCCAGATCACTGAGATCATGAGGTCGTCATCGTCCAGGACTGCGTTGATGCAGTCGCTTCGCGGATGGGGCACCTCGATGCGACGTTCTTTCACCTCGGTGACGAGCTTCTCTACGATCTGCACCTTGACGGCACCGTCGCGGTGGGCGCGGCGGTCTTCGTAGGCGGCCTTGCGGCAGGCGTGCGAGCAGTACAGGCGAGGTCTGCCCGTGGACTTCACTTCCTTGAGCTTGGTGCCGCATCTGGCGCAGGTGGCGGGTAGCTCGACTCGGCGCTCGACACGCACGGTCCGGTCGCGACGGCGTTGCTCGGCTTGTTCGCGTTCACGGCGGCGCTGCTTCGTGTTGGCGTTGATCTCGCTGAGCAGCAAGATCACGCGCTTCTGCTGCGCTCGTGCTGTCGGGTCGGGCTCGTCGCGATCGACGGCGGCGAGCTTCTTGAGCACGCGCTTGTTGAGCGTCGGGAGTGCCACGGTGGCTTCGAGCAGTTCTGCTTCGGTGCCGGAATCGAGGGCGGCGACCCAGCGCGCGTAGCGGCCGTTGAAGTCGGTCGCTGTGGGGTCGTAGCGTTTGGTCATGCTCTACGGTATGTCAGTTTCGTCACCGACGTAAGTCTCGAATCCTCGATCTGCAAGAGGCGTGTGACCTCAAAGTGGTGAAGGGCGGACGGGCGAAAGTGTGCATCGTGAGGAGGCTCGTGCACCTGTCTGGCATGCGAAGCGACGAGAAGACTCTGCGGCTGCGTGTGACGCGGCGTGATGAACCTGACCTGTCGAAGCTGATCGAGTGGGTGTTCGGCATCGCCGAGGCCCGCCACCGCGCCTGGGTGAACGGCGAGGCCGACCCCTACGGGCTCCCACCGCCCGACGATCTGGCGTCTGCGCGCCGCTGAGCCCTTCGTTTTGTCAGGGGTGCGCGAGAGGATCGACACCAAGTAGTACCTCGGCAAGGAGGCCCAGCATGAGCACCGCGACACTCGACACCAAGACGTCAGAGCAGGCCACCGTGGCTCCCGTGCTGCTCGCAGTGTCCTATCTGCGGGTGTCGACGCGAGAGCAGGCCGAGCGCGGCGGCACCGAGGAAGGCTTCTCGATCCCCGCCCAGCGCGAGGCAAACGCGCGGAAGGCTGCCGAGCTCGGCGCGCGGATCGTGCGCGAGTTCATCGACGCCGGGGAGTCCGCGCGCTCAGCAGACCGTGACGGCCTGCAAGACATGCTGGCGTTCATCGCCGCAACCCGCGTCACCTTCTGCATTGTCCACAAGCTCGACCGGCTCGCCCGCAATCGCGCTGACGACGTGAAGATTCACGAAGCCCTCATCAACGCCGGAGTCACGCTCGTGTCCGCCACCGAGTCCATCGACCAGACCCCGTCGGGGATGCTCGTCCACGGCATCATGTCCTCCATCGCGGAGTTCTACAGCCGAAACCTCGCTACCGAGGTCACCAAAGGCCTGACGCAAAAGGTCGCCCAAGGCGGAACCCCGATGCGCGCACCCATCGGCTACCTCAACGTCCGCCGCACCGACGACCAAGGCCGCGAGATACGCACAGTCGAGGTCGATCCCGAACGCGCCCCGCTCATCACCTGGGCATTCGAGCAATACGCCAAGGGTGAGACCTCCGTGACCGGCCTCCTGCGCGACCTCACCGCACGCGGCCTGGTCACGGTGCCGACGCCGAAGCGCCCGTCGAAGCCGCTGGGGAAGAACACGCTCTACAAGCTGCTCACCAACCCCTACTACGCGGGCGTGATCCGCTACAAAGGCGGGCTGTATCCCGGCGCGCACGAACCCATAGTGGAACCGGCGCTGTTCGACACCGTGCAGTCGCTCCTCAAAGCGCGGACGGCGAAGATGACCCGGCACGTTCAGCACGCTCACCACCTCAAAGGCTTGTTGCACTGCGGCACCTGCGGTTCGCGGATGCTGCTCGACTTCGCCACCAACCCCAAGGGCGTCACCTACGCCTACTTCGTCTGCTCCGGCCGAGCATCCAAGCGCACCACCTGCACCCGGCGGGCCGTCCCCGTCGCGGTCGCCGAACGCCTCGTCGCGGACTCCTACGCCTCCATCACGATCAACGACGCCACCTACCGCGACCTCGCCGCGAAAGTCGATGCCGCGTTCGACAAGCGCACGGCAGGCCGCAGCCAGGAAATCGCCGACCTCATGGCAAGCCGAGCCCGCCTCGAATCCGAGAGTGACAAGCTGCTGGCCGCGCACTTCGCCGACGCGATCGACCTCCCCACGTTGAAACGGCACCAAGACCGCATCCGGGCGGGCCTCGCAGACGTGAACCGGAAACTGGCCGAGCACGACGAGCACCACACCGGCGGGCGTGCGTTCCTCCACGACAGCTTGCGACTGCTCACCGACGCGCACCACGCCTACGCCCGATCCGGCGACACCGACAGGCGGCTGGCGAACCAAGCCTTCTACACCCGGCTCGACGTCACCGACGACGAGCAACTACGCCCGAGACTGGCCGAGCCGTTCGCCACCATCATCCGTAAAGCCCACGAACACAGCGACGACGAAGGAGAGGGGGCGGAACACGAACACGACTCATCAAGTCATGTCGCGTGTTCCCGTAAGACACATTGGGTGGATCCTGGGAGAATCGAACTCCCGACATCCTGCTTGCAAAGCAGGCACTCTACCAACTGAGTTAAGGACCCGCGCAGCCATGCCGTAGCGACCACTGCCCGGACAACTCTAGCCGCATCGCTCCTCCCGCGCAAAACCGCGGCCCGACTCGTCTCAACCGTCGGGGAGCTCGCATTTGCGGCGACGAACCGCCGCTTCGATCGTCGGTTTGTGCCGGCAATTCAGAGAATCGGGGGAGAAACCGACGAGCGAAGCGCGGATTCCGGGCAGCCGGACAGCTTCTAGGCTAGGAGGCATGCAGCCCAGCACCCCGATCCGCCTGATCGCCACCGACCTCGACGGGACGCTGCTGAACGACGCCTCCGAGGTGACCCTGCGCACTCGCGCGGCACTCGACGCGGCCCGCGCGGCCGGCATCCTCGTCGTCCCGGTCACGGCGCGACAGCCGATCGGCCTCCGCGCCGTCGCGGGCGGCGCCGGCTTCGACGGCTGGGCGCTCTGCGGCAACGGCGCCTACGCGATCCACCTCGACAGCGGAGAGATCCTCTTCACCGAGGAGATCCCGCCCGCCACGCAGCACCGGATCGCCGAGGCGCTCTCGGCCCGTACCCCGGATCTGCTCTTCGCCAGCGTGCGGGACGCCGGCGAGACCTTCATCGCCCAGCACGGCTACGCGGCGGTCGCCGCCCACTCCGACCACAAGCGGGATCCCGCGACCATGGGCGGAGTCCCGCTCGACGAGGTGCTCGACGAGCCCGGGCTGAAGCTCGTCATCCGGCACCGCGAGCTCAGCCCGTCCGAGATCTTCGAGATGATCGGCCGACTCGGCCTCACCGGCTTCGCCGCGACGCTCTCGGGCGCGCCGTTCGTCGAGATCATGGCCGAGGGCGTCACCAAGGCCACCGGGCTCGCCCAGCTGTGCGCGCACCTCGACATCGATCGCAGTGAGGTGCTCGCCTTCGGCGACGCGATGAACGATATCGAGATGCTGACCTGGGCGGGGCGCGGAGTCGCCATGGCCAACGCCGAGCGCGAGGTCATCGCGACGGCGGACGAGGTGACGGCCGGCAACGATGACGACGGCGTCGCCCTCGTCATCGAACGCCTGCTGCGCGCCGCCTCACCCGCTTGAGATGAGCGAAACACCGAGTCCGGCAAAACAAAACCCGGCCTCCGCGGGGAAGGCCGGGTTACGGGTGGGGCTACCAGGACTTGAACCTGGGACCTCTTCATTATCAGTGAAGCGCTCTAACCGCCTGAGCTATAGCCCCGTGACCAAGATTCGACTTTACCGGATGCTCGGTCAAATCTGAAATCGGATCCGCCCGCCGCATTCGCAGCGCGACCCGATCCCGGATCAGTTGCTCGTGAAACCGAGCTGGAACCCGCCCATGACGCGCACGAGCAGGTTGTAGATCAGCGCGGCGACCGCGCCGATCGCAGTGCCCACGATGATGTTCAGGATCCCGACCACGACGGCGAAGCCGAAGACCTGCGGGAAACCGATCATCGACATGAGGCTCTGCTCGCCGCCGACGATGTCCATGAAGAGCTCGTCGAGCTTCGCCAGCACCTGGGTCGACAGCAGCACCGTGTAGATGAGGACGGTCGCGACGACGCCCACGATCGAGAGGCATACCGACACCAGGAAGGAGAACTTCACCGCCGACCAGAAGTCGACGAAGACCAGCTTCAGGCGGACCTGCTTGGCCGGCGCCTTCCTCCGGGTCTTCCGGGCCAGCTTGTCGGCAACACTATTGCTCATTCACGTCTTCCTTGTTCTGTGCCGATTCGATCTCAGCCGGCACACTCTCGGTGCCCGCGGCTGAATCGGCGGACGGCGCTCCCTGCGCACCGCCCTCACTTGCATCATCCTCGGAATCGTCGCCGTCCAGGCCCCGCTCCGAGTTGCGCGCGATGCCAATGATACGGTCCCCCTCTGGGAATCGCGCAAACACGACACCCATGGTGTTGCGACCCTTGGCGGGCACCTCGTCCACATTCGAGCGCACGACCTTGCCGCTCGCGAGCACCACCAGCACCTCGTCGGCCTCGTCGACGATGAAGCCGCCGACCAGGTCGCCGCGCGTCTCATCGAGCTTCGCCACCTTGATACCGAAACCGCCGCGCTGCTGCACGCGGTACTCGTCGACCGCGGTGCGCTTCGCGTAGCCGCCCTCGGTGACGATGAAGACGTAGCCGCCGCGTGCGCCCTCGCCCTCCGCATCGGCGCCATCCTCGCCGGCTGGCTGCTGACCGGCCCCGACGCTGATGGTCGACGCCGCGAGCAGCGCGTCGCCGTCGCGGAAGTTCATGCCGCGCACGCCGCTGGTGGATCGACCCATCGGGCGAAGTGCCTGATCAGAGGCGGTGAACCGGACCGACATGCCGTGCCGCGAGATGAGCAGCACGTCGTCGTCGGCGTTCGCGATGAGCGCCTGGACGAGCTCGTCGCCCTCGCGCAGCTTGATCGCGATGATGCCGCCGGTGCGGTTCGTGTCGTACTCGGTGAGCGCGGTCTTCTTGACCAGGCCGTCGCGGGTGGCGAGGACCAGGTAGCCGTCCTCGGCGAAGTCCTTCAGATCGAGCACCTGGGTCACGGCCTCGTCGGGCGCGAGCGCCAGCAGGTTCGCGAGGTGCTGGCCCTTCGCGTCGCGGCCGCCCTCGGGCACCTCGTACGTCTTCGCCCGGTAGACGCGGCCGGTGTTCGTGAAGAACAGCAGCCAGTGGTGCGTCGTGGTGACGAAGAAGTGCTCGACGATGTCGTCGGCGCGCAGCTGCGCACCCTTGACGCCCTTGCCGCCGCGGTGCTGCGAG
>CAMFIY010000172.1 GCA_945952575.1 uncultured Leucobacter sp. | reverse complement strand
ACGTCTGGCCGACGCCGGCGCGGTGCCGGCGATCGGGCACACCGACGCCGACTACGAGACGACGAGACGCGCGATCGATGCGGGCGCCCGCGCGGCGACGCACCTCTTCAACGCGATGCGGCCGCTCGGGCACCGCGAGCCCGGGCCGGTGCTCGCGCTGATGGAGGATCCCCGGGTGGCCCTGGAGCTCGTCGCCGACGGCGTGCACCTGCATCCCGCGCTGGTCGCCGGGGTGCGGCGGGCGGTCGGCGCGGACCGGGTGCTGCTCGTGACCGACGCGATGGACGCGGCGGCGCACGCCGACGGCGACTACCGCCTGGGTGCCCTCGACGTGGAGGTGCGGGGCGGCGTCGCGCGGCTCGCCGGATCCGACACCATCGCGGGCAGCACGGCCACGATGGACGCCCTGTTCCGGGCCGCCGCCGGCGCCGATCCCTCCGAGGACGACCTGGTCGCCGCGGTGCGGCAGACCTCGACCAACCAGGCCCGGCTCATGGGCTGGGAGGAGCTGGGCGACATCGCCGTCGGCGCGCGGGCCGAACTGGTCGTGCTCGACCCGGGGCTGCGGGTGCGCGAGCTCGCCACGCCGTCCGAAGCCCGCTGAGCGCCGGCCCCGGCTCCGGATCAGCCCCGCGGGCCCATCGCGAGCAGTTCGGCGGTGGGAGGGAGCAGCCCGAGCTGCTGCAGGAGCTCCAGGGTCTGCTCGTTGTACCAGAAGTCGGTGATGCGGCCCTCCACCACCCGGACCATGTCGATGCCGCGGATGTCCACCGGGCGGCCCGTCGGCGCCTGGCCGAGGAAGGGCCCGTCGTGCGTCCCGCGCAGGCGGAAGCGACCGACCGCGATCTCGCCCTGGACGATGATCTCCTCGATCTCCTCGGTCATGTCGGGGAAGCCGATCCGCCACTCGCGCACGAGCCGCTTGAACCCCTCGATCCCCGGCTCCTGGCCGGGATACGGCTGATGGTCCCTCACCTCGGGGTGCACGAGCTCGTCCGCGGCCCCGGCGTTCCCCCGGTTCCAGAACTCCTCGTAGAAGCGCCGCAGGACCTCCTCGGGCGATGCGCTCATCCGGTCCCCCTCTCTCTCTCTGCCCGTCGGGGCCATGCAAGCACAGTCCGCCGCGATGCCGCAGCCGGATGTCTGCATTCCGGCCGTGGGCGGGCGGGATGAGCGCGGTGCGCACGGCGCGGCGCGCCGGGTTGCGGACACGGCTCGGGCGGCACGGCGCGGCGCACGCCGGGCCTCAAGCCGCCCGGCGCGCCAGGTAGGCGTCGATGATCGCGCGCATCCGCGTCGCGTCGAAGGGGTCGCCGTGGCCCGGGTAGACGGTTCGCACCGGCAGCTCCCGCAGGCGCCGCATGCTGCGCACGTAGTCCTCGATGTCGGATTCGTGCAGCTCGTCGAGCAGGACGTCGTCGTAGATCACGTCGCCGCTGAACAGGGCTCCGCTCGCCTCCTCGAACAGCCCGATGCTGCCCGGCGTGTGCCCCGGCAGGTGCAGTACGCGCAGGCTCCGATCCCCGAGCTCGACGAGCTCGCCGTCCGCGAGGAACGCGGTGGCGGGCGCCGGCGGGATCCGGTACTCGCGCGGCTCGAATCCGGCCGGGATCCGGTCGATCAGCAGCTCGGGCATGTCGGGCCACTCCAGGCCGAGCAGCCGGGAGAGCTCGGGGCCGGAGAGGGTGGCGGGGGTCCCGGGGCCGACCTCGCTCGCGCGGTGCATCCGGCGGTCCGGGAACTCGTGGGCCGAGCCGACGTGGTCGAGGTGGGCGTGGCTGAGGACCAGGACGGGGTCGTGCGCGAACAGCCGGGGCAGCTGCTCGCGCAGCGAGGCGACGCCGAGCCCGGCGTCCACCACGAGATCCCGCGCCGAGCCGCGCAGGTGCCAGATGTTCGCGCGCAGCAGCTCGTGCACGTGCGGCTCCTCGATGCGATCGAGGCCCGGGGCGACCGGGACGACGGCGAACCAGCTCTCGGCGGCGGAGGGGCGCGCGCCCGCGCCTGCGTCCGGAGTGGGATCCATGCTCCAGGAGTCTACGCGGGCGAACTATCTCGACATCGAGATAGTTGAGAAAAGTCCGATAGACTACCGGGGGTCCCATCAGAGACCCATCCGGGAGCGGCCCGCCGAGCGCAGCATCGGCGGCGAGTCCGAAGAAGCCAGCGGGCCCACAGCGCCCGCGACCGCCGCCTCCCCATCACACTCCATCCACCAGCTACAGGAGAGCACGTTGGCGAAGATCAAGGTTGAGGGCACGGTCGTCGAACTCGACGGCGACGAGATGACCCGGATCATCTGGCAGTTCATCAAGGATCGGCTGATCCACCCCTACCTCGACGTCACGCTCGAGTACTACGACCTCGGGATCCAGCACCGCGACGAGACGGAGGACCAGGTCACCGTGGACGCCGCCCACGCGATCCAGAAGCACGGCGTCGGCGTGAAGTGCGCCACCATCACGCCCGACGAGGCCCGCGTCGAGGAGTTCGGCCTGAAGAAGATGTGGAAGAGCCCGAACGGCACGATCCGCAACATCCTCGGCGGCGTGATCTTCCGCGAGCCGATCATCATCTCGAACATCCCGCGCCTCGTCCCGGGCTGGAACAAGCCGATCATCATCGGCCGCCACGCGTTCGGCGACCAGTACCGCGCCACCGATTTCCGCTTCGCCGGCGAGGGCACGCTGACCGTCGAGTTCACGCCGAAGGACGGCGGCGAGCCGCAGAAGTTCGAGGTCTACCAGGCCCCGGGCGATGGCATCGCTCAGGTGCAGTACAACCTCGACGCGTCGATCCGCGACTTCGCCCGCGCCTCGCTCAACTACGGCCTCTCGCGCAACTACCCGGTCTACCTCTCCACCAAGAACACGATCCTGAAGGCCTACGACGGCCGGTTCAAGGACATCTTCCAGGAGATCTACGACGCCGAGTTCAAGGAGCAGTTCGAGGCCGCCGGCCTCACCTACGAGCACCGCCTCATCGACGACATGGTCGCCTCGGCCATGAAGTGGGAGGGCGGCTACGTCTGGGCCTGCAAGAACTACGACGGCGACGTGCAGAGCGACACGGTCGCGCAGGGCTTCGGATCGCTCGGCCTGATGACCTCGGTGCTGACCACGCCCGACGGGCGGATCGTCGAGGCCGAGGCGGCGCACGGCACGGTGACCCGGCACTACCGCCAGCACCAGCAGGGCAAGCCGACCTCCACGAACCCGATCGCCTCGATCTTCGCGTGGACCCGCGGCCTGCAGCATCGCGGCAAGCTCGACGGCAACCAGCCGCTCGTCGACTTCGCGCTGACGCTCGAGGACGTCGTCATCAAGACGGTCGAGTCGGGCAAGATGACGAAGGACCTCGCCATGCTCGTCGGCCCGGATCAGGGCTGGCTGACGACCGAGGAGTTCCTCGCAGCGATCGACGAGAACCTGCAGCAGCGTTTGGCATAGAGCGAAACGCATTGCGTTTCGCCGCCGAACGCTGGTGACGTCACCGCGTCAGCTCGCATAGGCAGAACGCGATCCAGCTTCGGAACGAATCGCAGCGCGATTCGTCAGCTGGGTCGGTGCGGCCACTGCGCGAGCTCGCGAAACGCGGAGAACACGGAGGGGCCCCGGCGCGATGCGCCGGGGCCCCTCTCGTTCGAGCCGACTACTTGCCGGTGCCGCCCAGGTGGGCGCCCCAGGGGTAGAAGGTGTAGTTGAACGCCGCCGGCGCACCGGTGATGCGCTTGTTCTGCCACACCGCATTGTCCTGGCGGATGCCCGGAGCCATCGGCAGCAGATCCTCACGCAGCTTCCGCTCCATCTCGGCGGTGAGCTTCGCGCGCTCGCCCTCGTCGGCGGTCTGCACGGCCTGGTTGAAGAGATCGTCGATGCCGGTGTAGCCGTAGGAGTTGAACGAGCCGCCGGTCACCGCGGTGATCTGCATCCAGTCGAGCGGGTTCGGGACGTTCGGCCAGAAGGTCGTGTAGAGGATGTCGGTGTCCCCGCGCGTCGCCGGGTCGTACAGGTAGTTGGTGTACTGGTTCGCCGGCACGACGGTGAGCTTGAAGTCGAGTCCGAGCTCGTCGGCCGCGGCCTTCACGGCGACGCCCAGCTGCTGGGTCTCGTTCTGCTGCGGCACGACCATCTTGATCTGCTGCTTCAGCGACTCGGGCTTCGCCGCCTCGAGCGCCTTCTTGGCGGCTGCGACATCCGGTTCTCCGGTGGTCGCGAACTCCTTCTCGAGGGGCTCCAGCTCGGCCTTCGCGAAGCCGAACGCCGCGGGCGGCGTCTGCATCGCGGTCGGCGCGCCGATGCCGCCGAAGGCCTGCTTGGCGATGCCCTTCCAGTCGAGCGCCTTCTGCAGTGCCGCGCGCACGGCGGGGTCGCTCATGGCGCCCTTCGGGTTCGTGTAGAAGAGGGCGACGGTCAGCGGGGCCGGTCCGAAGGAGAGGGTGCCCTCTGTGCTCGCCTGCAGCTGCGAGGTGGCGGCGGCCGGCGGTGCGTAGGCGCCGTCGATCTGACCCGAGAGCAGCGCCGAGGTGATCGCGGTGTCGTCGGTGAGGAAGGTGAACTTCAGCTGCTTGGTCTTCGGCATCAGGTCCGCGTTGTAGTAGTCGTCGTTGCGCTCCAGCGTGATGGAGTCGCCCTGCTTCCACGTGCCGAACTTGAAGGGGCCGGTGCACATCAGGCCGCCGCTCGGGGTGCCGAGATCCTTCGCGTGCTCCTCCGTGTACTTCTTCTCCATGACGACGCCGGCGTAGCTCGCGAGCTGCTCGTGGAAGAGGTAGTTCGGGGTCTTGAGCTTCACGGTGACCTCGTGCTCGCCGGTCGCGGTGACCGATTTGACCGAGAAGTACATCGAGTGCTGGAACGAGGTCGGGTCGGTGAGCGAGTGGTTCATCGTCGCCGCGACGTCGTCCGCCGTCATCGGCTGGCCGTCCCAGAACCTCACGTCGTCCCGCAGTTCGTAGATCCAGGTGAGCGGATCCGGGTTGGTCCAGGACTTGGCGAGGCCGGGCTGGATCTTGAAGTCCGGCGTCTGCTGCAGCAGGGTCTCGCACATGTTCGAGTTGACCATGTTCGGGGCGTAGTCGGCCGAGGTGAACGGGTTGATCGTCCAGGGCTCGCCCGAGAAGATGTTCCACGAGATCGAGTCGACCTCGGTGGTCGGGGCCGGGGTCATGGTGGTCAGCTCGTAGCCGGTGCTCTCGCGCTTCGGCGGCTTCCCGCCGGCGCCTGCGGCGCACGACGTGAGCGCGACGGCGGCGGCGAGGCCGAGCGCGGCGACGGCGCCGACCCGGCTGAGGGGTTTCCTGGTCATGATGTCTCTCCTGATGGTGATGGTGGTGAGGATGCGGGGTTGCGAAGACGCGGGCGCTCAGCGCGCGAGCGGATCCCAGCCCTCCTGCGGCACGCTGTCGCGGAGCAGGCGGGTGTAGGGGTGGGACGGATGATCCAGCACGTCGTCGGTGCGGCCCTGCTCGACGACCTCGCCGTTCCGCATGACGAGGATGTCGTCGCAGATCTGACGGATCACGGCGAGATCGTGGCTGATGAAGAGGAAGCTGATGCCTCGCTCCCCCCGGATGTCCGCGAGCAGGTTGAGGATCTGGGCCTGGATCGACACGTCGAGAGCGGAGACGGCCTCGTCGAGTATGAGCACCTCGGGTTCGGCCGCGAGTGCGCGCGCGATCGCGACGCGTTGCCGCTGGCCGCCCGAGAGCGAGCGCGGCAGCGCCTGAAGCTGGCGGTCGTCGAGCCCGACCATGTCCGCGAGCGCCGCGACGCGCTCACGGACCGCATCGCGGCCGAGCGCGAAGTGCAGGCGGACGACCTCGGCGAGGCAGTCGCCGATGCTCTGCCGACGATCCAGCGAGGTATACGGATCCTGGAACACGATCTGGACTTCGCGGCCGCGCTTCTTCCACCCCTGGGCGGTGCGCGGCGGGGTCGAGCGATCCGCGCCGCGATAGCGGATGGATCCGCCGCTCGGACGTTCGAGACCCATCACCATGCGCGCGGTGGTGGTCTTACCGGATCCCGACTCGCCGACGATGCCGAGGGATCCGCCCTCCGCGAGGTCGAAGGAGACG
>CAMFIY010000171.1 GCA_945952575.1 uncultured Leucobacter sp. | reverse complement strand
AGCGCGCCGAGCGGCTCGTCCATGAGCAGGATCGGCGGCTGGTAGACGAGTGCGCGGGCCAGCGCGACGCGCTGCTGCTGCCCGCCGGAGAGCTCCTTCGGGCGGCGCCCGCCGTAGCCGGAGAGCCGCACCATGTCGAGCGCCTCCGTCACCCGTGACGCGATCGCCGACCGGTCGAGCCCCCGCCCGTGCAGCCCGAAGGCGACGTTCTGCTCGACCGTCATGTGCGGGAACAGGGCGTAGTTCTGGAACACCATCCCCAGGTTGCGCTTGTTCGGCGAGAGGCCGGTGACGTCGACGCCGTCGATCACGACGGCTCCGGAGCTCGGCGTGATGAACCCGGCGATCGTGTTGAGCGTGGTGGTCTTGCCCGAGCCGGATGGCCCGAGGAAGGTGACGAATTCGCCGGGCCTGATGGCGAGGCTGACGTCCTCGATGCCGACGGCGCCGGAGGGGAAGATCTTGCTCACGTGGGCGAGCTCGACGCTGCCCTGGGCGGAGACGTGGTCGGTCATTGCGTACCTGCTACTTTCGCCGGGATCGGGTGAGTGCCGGAACCAGTACCACGGCGCTGGTGACGGCGAGGATGAGCGTGGAGACCACCGCGATGGTGGGGTCGACCTCGTTCGTGACGCTGACGAACATCTCCACGGGCAGCGTGCGGATCTTCGGCGATTGGAGGAACATCGCAGCCACCACCTCGTCGAACGAGGTGACGAAGGCGAACAGCGCGCCGGCGCCGACGCCCGGTGCGATGACCGGCAGCTTCACACGGAGGAAGGTGCGCAGCCGGCCCGCTCCGAGACTGGCCGCCGCCCGGTCGAGCGTGTAGTCGTAGCTCGCGAGACTGGCGTTGACGGTGACCACGACGAACGGGATGGCCAGCACCGCATGCGCCAGGATGAAGCCGAGCGGATTGCCGCTGAGCTTCCACTTCAGGAAGACGGAGTAGATGGCCACGGCGGAGACGATGCCCGGGATGATCAGCGGTGCGAGCAGCAGTCCCTGCACGATTCCGCCGATGCGGGTCGGCAGCAGCCGGATGCCCATCGCCGCCAGCGTGCCGAGGATCGTGCAGACGACGGCCACGACGAGCCCGATCCACACCGAGTTCCAGAGCCCTCGCAGCCAGGCCTCGTCGGTGAAGAAGTGGCCGTACCACTGGAGCGAGAAGCCGTCGGTCGGGAACTTGAAGCTGCGCGTCGAGGCGAACGACAGAGGCACGACGACCGCGAGCGGCGCGAACAGGACGATGCCGACGAGGATCGCCCAGACGCGCAGACCGATGCCCGCACGGGGCTCCGCGGCGCTCATCGCGATCCTCCCGTCAGCGCGCCGGCGCTCTTCCGGACCGCGCCGGACGAGAGCAGGAGCAGGAGGAGCGTGACGACGAGCAGCACGGTCGAGATCGCCCCGGCCCCCGGGAAGTCGAGCAGCTTGCCGACCCGGGTCTCGATGAGCTGGCCGATCAGCGATTCCTGCGGCGAGCCGATCAGGCGCGGCGTGACCCAGAAGCCGAGGCTCATGATGAACAGCAGCACCGATCCGGCGAAGACGCCGGGCAGCGAGAGCGGGAGGTAGACGCGCACGAAGGTGCGCGCCCGGGACGCGCCCATCGAGCGCGCCGCGTCGAGGAGTCGACGGTCGATGCCGCTCATCGTGCTGTACAGGGGCAGCACCATGAACGGGAGCAGCACCTGCACCATCGCGATCGTCACGCCGAGCTGCGACCCGAGCAGCTTCACATCGCCGAGCCCGACGACGCGGAGCGCACTCACCACCACGCCTTCCGGATGGAACAGCGCGATCCAGGCGAAGGTGCGCGCCATGAGGCTCGACCAGAAGGGCAGCAGCACGAGGAACATCAGGAACGTCCGGGTTCGGGGCTTCACGAGGGTCATGAGGTAGGCGTAGGGGTAGCCGAGGACCAGCGTCACGACGGTGACCTGCAGGGCGACCAGGAAGGTGCGTCCGAGGATCTTCATCGTGGTCGGATCCGAGATCACCTCGACGTACTGCCCGAGACCGGGAGTCGGTTCCAGGAAGCTCCGGGCGATCAGCGAGGCCAGCGGGTAGACGAAGAACAGCCCGACGAGCGCGACCGCCGGCGCGATGAGCAGCCATCCGCCGCTCCACCGATTCCGTCGGACCGGCGCGTTCAGGATCGTCGTCACCGTCGTGGTGGTGCCGGGTCTCACTGGCCTCGTCGCCATGTCATCCTCCCTCCGATGAAGGTCATCCGGGCCTCGACCTCAGCCATGAGCGGAGGAGGCAAGGTGCGCGGATCGCCGTCGTAGACGGCGAAGTCCGCGGCGAATCCGGGATGGAGCCGGCCCAGCAGCCGGTCGAGACCGGCGACCTCGGCGGCGTACCGAGTGTAGCCTCGGAGCCCCTCCTCTGCAGGGACGCCCTCCTCCGGTGCGACCGGCTCGCCCCGGCCGTTGCGCCGATCCACCATGTGGGCGATGCCGAACCAGGGGCTGGGCGCCTGGGCGATCGCTCCGCCGGTATCGGAGTTGCCCGGCGGGCGCAGACCGGCTTCGGCGAGCGTGCGGTAGGCGTAGAGCCCGGATCCGTCGTCGGTGTGCATGAAGTTCGCGGTCGGCACCGGCACGACGCCGAGCTCTCCCAGCCGGGCGAGGATCCCCGGGCTCAGCTTCAGATTGGCGATGTGCTCGATGCGCATCGGCAGACGTGGCCGGCCGACCCGATCGGCTGCCTGGGCGACTGCTTCGAGGGCCATCTCCTGCGCAAGATCGCCGATCGCGTGCACCCAGACCTGCACGTCGTGCTCGGTCGCCCAGATGAGTTCCTCGCGCAACTGACCGAGCGTCCGGGTGACGGCGCCCCATTCACGAGGGCTCCGTTCGAAGGTGTCGGTGTCGAAGGACTGCTCGTTGTCGCCGTCGACGAAGATCTTCAGGCCGCCGGCATCGATCAGATCCGACGCCTCCGCGCCGCCGAAGTCCGCGGCGCGCCAGTCTTGCATACGTTCGAGCAGCGGGCTGAGCCCGGGCGAGACCACCGGGGTCAGGGTGATCCGGGTCGGCAGCTCGCCGCGGCGGGCGAGATCGGCGTAGGCCTCCACACCGGCCCGACTGGCCGGGATCTCGAACACGGTCGTCACACCGTGTCTGGCGAAGGATTCCCGGAGCTCCCGCTCGAGCAGCTCGCGGAGCCGCTCCGGCGGAGGCGCAGGGGTCGGGAAGAGATGGAATCCCTCTTCGATCAGGCCGGTCGGACGGCGGTCGTCATCCACGTGCACCACGATGCCCGCGGGGAGCGCCGGTGCGCGTTCGAGCAGTCCCGCACGGCGGAGCGCCGCAGAGTTGCTCTGCAGGCGATGCATGCTCTCGCGGACGATCACCGGAGTGTCGGGCGAGAGGCGATCCAGCTCGGCCCGGCCGGGCAGCGGCTGCAGGAAGGTGCCCTGCGCCACGATCCACGCGTCGGCCGGGGTCGGCTCCTCCAGACGCGCCGCGATCCGCTCGCACACCTGCTCCGGAGTCAGACCGCGGACGTCGAGCCATTCGTTGCGCCCGAGCGTCGAGAACTCGACATGCGTATGGGCGTCGATGAAGCCGGGGAGCACGGTGCGGCCGCAGAGATCCAGCTCGGGAACCGCACCGCCCCCCAGGGCGCGGAGGCGCTCGGCGATGTGACTCGCACTGCCGAGCGCCTCCACCCTGCCGTTCATGACGAGCATCGCCTCGTCGTGGCGCTGCCCGTCGGCATCGGCGAAGATCCGGCCCCCGGTGAGCAGCAGATCGCTCCCCGTGAGCGTCGTTTCGCTGAGCGGCATCGGATCAGCCGGCGGTCCAGGCCGTCCAGCGCGAGAGCACCTCTTCGGCGTTGTCGCCCCACCATTTCGGGTCGATGGACCAGGAGATGCTGCGGTGATCCTCTGCACCCGAATCCCAGTCCGCCGCGTCGGGGTTCAGTTTCGGCGTCGCGCGGAGGTTGGCCGCACCGTAGGCGATGTTCTCGGCGAACGCGGCCTGCGGCTCGGGCGAGACGGCGTAGTCGATGAACTGCTGCGCGATCTCCTGATTCTTGCTGCCCTTCACGATAGCCAGCGAGGCCCAGTGGTAGGCGTTGTGATCCCACATGGGCGCGAACGTGGCGCCGCCCGAGACCGCTTCGAAGGCGCGGCCCGACCAGACGAGCGCCATGTCGACCCGGTTCGACTGCATCATCTCGACCTGCTCGGCGCCCGATGCCCAGAAGACGGTGTCCTTCTTGATGGTGTCGAGCTTCTTGAACGCCCGGTCGTAGTCGATCGGGTAGAGGTCGGCGCGATCGACGCCGTCGGCGAGCAGCGCCATCTCGAGGTTGCCCTCGGCCGGGTCGCCCGACATCGCGCGCGTGCCGGGGAACTTCTGCAGGTCGAAGAAGTCCGCGAGACTGGTGGGCGGGTTGTCGCCGTAGGTCTCGGTGTTGTAGGCGACGAGGTAGGAGTAGGTGTCCACCGGCACTCCGCAGTCGCTGACCGTGCCCTCGGCGAAGTCCGCCTTGTCGATGTTGGTGAAGTCGATCTTCTCGAACAGCGTGCCGCAGTAGGCGAACGACTCGGCTGAGCCCGCGAGGTAGACGTCCCATTCGGGGTCGCCGGTCTCGGCCATGACCTTCAACTTGGAGAGATCCGTCGGCGAGTCGACGGTGACCTCGGCGCCGGTCTTCTCTGCGAAGGGATCCACGAAGGCCTTCTCCTGGGCCTCCTGGAACGCGCTGCCGAACGTCACGAAGGTCATGCTCTTCGCAGCCCCGTCACCGCCCGATCCCCCGTCTCCGCTGCTGCACGCGCTCAGCAGCAGCAGCGCGCCCGCGAGCAGCGCGCTCGTCTTCAACAATCTCGATGGTCCTGACCTCATCGTCTTCGCCTTCCTACATACACACGTATAAAAACAACGTCATATAACGCTGTTTTCTCAATCTACACGGGAAGTGGCGATCCTTGTCAATAAGATTCCAAACAGTTATCTCAATCGATGAGAACGGAAGGTGAGCGGCTATGCCCCAGATGGTCGATGAGCAGGAGCGCCGCCAGGAGATCGCGAAGGCCACCCTCGAGATCGCCGAGCTGCACGGCGCCAACGCAGTGACCATCCGGGCCGTCGCCGACGCGCTCGGCCGCTCCACCGCGTTCGTCACGAACTACGTGCCCAGCCGGGCGCAGCTCATGTTCAACGCCCTCGACTACGCCCGCGGGGCGTGGATCACCGGACGCTCGCACGCCACCGAGGGTCTCACCGGCGTCGAGCGCCTGGTGCAGCTCGCCCGGTGGATGTGCACCACTGACGAGCACGACACGGCGCTGCGCAGCCTCTGGATCGAGGTGGTCGCCAGCTCCGGGCCGGAGATGAAGGTGGTCACCGACCTGACCGATCGCACCTTCGACGACTTCCGACGGAGCGCGAACGAGGCGTCCCTGAGCGGGGCCGAGCAGATCGCCGACATCCTCTACCTCTTCGCGCGAGGCTTCCATGTCAAGAACGTGGAGGATCCGGTCACCTGGAACGACGAACGCGTCAACCGCGCCCTCACCGTCCTGCTGGAGAGCCTGATCCCGCAGGACGGCTGAGGGTCACGACGGGCGACCGGGCCGGAACGGTCAGGCCTCTCCCCAGGGTTTCACAGTCCCCTCCTATGCGCAGGCGGCAAGCTTGAGTCGTTGTCCGTCCCGTCTCGCACCCAGGAGCCCGCATGCGTCACCGCACCAAGATCGCGATCATCGTCGCGAGCTGCGTGCTCATCACCGGGGCCGGGGTCGCATACGCAGCGCCCATGATCTATCGCAGCTTCTTCGTCGGCACCCCGGCGAAGGTGCCCAGCCTCATGGCGGAGGACAGCGCGCTCGACCCGAAGTCGGGCGATCCCCTCGACCCGGCGGCCCTCAGCGGGACCTGGAAGGTCGCCGACGGCTCCGAAGCGGGCTATCGCCTCAACGAGGTGCTGAACGGCACGGACGTCACGGTGACCGGGCGGACGCCGCAGGTCAGCGGTGCCATCACGACGAAGGATCTCTCGCTCACGAAGGCCTCGCTCACGGTGGACGTCGCCTCGATCGCGACGGACCAGCCGGCACGCGACAGCTACTTCCGCGATCAGGCGC
>CAMFIY010000170.1 GCA_945952575.1 uncultured Leucobacter sp. | reverse complement strand
GTTGGGTGGCAGTGTGGGGATCCGGCACGCATACGCACAGACGCGCATCGGTGATCTGCTGCTCGTCGCCGACGAGGACGCCATCACGGGGGTGTACTTCGAGGGCCATTGGTACCCGCCCGATGCGGAAGCCATCGGAGTGCATGTCGAGGGACCGGAGGATCCGGTGTTCGCCCAGGCGGCGCGAGAGCTGCGCGAGTACCTGGCCGGTGCGCGGAAGACCTTCGATGTGCGGGTGCGCACGCAGGGCGATCCGCTCTCCGAGCAGGTCTGGCAGCGCCTGAAGCGGATCCCGTACGGCGAGACCAGCACCTACGGAACGATCGCGCAGGAGCTGGGCAACCGCAATCTGGCGCAGCGCGTCGGTCAGGCGGTCGGGCACAATCCGATCAGCATCATCATCCCGTGCCACCGCGTGCTCGGCGCGGACGGATCGCTGACCGGCTTCGCCGGAGGCCTCGAGCGCAAGCGCGCCCTGCTGGAGCTCGAGGAGCCCGAGCCGACGAGTGTCGGGCGTCTATTCTGAGATCACACCGTCATTGAGCGGCGCCGGCGCCGCAGAACGAGGGAAGCAATGGGAACGACGCGGGTCCGCGCACACTTGATCGAGCAGGGATGGACGGGCGAGATCCTCGAGTTCGCCGAGTCGAGCGCGACGGTGGAGCTCGCCGCGCAGAAGGTCGGCACCGAACCGGAGCGCATCGCGAAGACGCTGGGCTTCTACGATCCCGAGGCGCCGGAACGCGCCGTGCTCGTGGTCGCTGCGGGCGATGCCAAGGTCAACGGCGGGATGTTCAAGCGCCGCTTCGGCGGCAAGCCGAGGATGCTGCAGCGCGAGGACGTCGAGCGCCTCACCGGTCACCCCGTCGGCGGCGTGTGCCCCTTCGCGAACCCGGACGGCACGCGCGTGTTCCTCGACGAATCGCTGCGGCGCTTCGACACGGTCTACCCGGCCGCAGGCACCACCGCCTCGGCCGTGGAGATCTCGGTCGACGATCTCGCACCCTTCAGCCGCGCTGAGGGCTGGGTCGACGTATCGACCGGGTGGCGGGAGAACGAAACCGCTCCGGCCATGGGATGATCCGGTGACGCGCGAAGCCGCTCCGCCCGTCGATCCTCACGGACCGAGCCTTCGACCGGGTCGGCGCAACCTCTCCGAGCGCGCGGAGTCGCGCGCGGCGATCGCTGCGCTGCTCGGTTTCGCCGTGACCGCCGTTGCAGTCGCTGCGGTGGGCTGGGGAGGTCGGGCGCCGCTCTCCGGCCAGGGATCGATCGGCACGCATGCGGCTTGGCTCACTGCCGGTACGACGGCCGTCGCCTTCCTGGTCTCGTTCGTCGGCACGGCGCGTGACGGCGGTGCGGAGTGGCGTCGAGAGCTCCCGCTGATCAAGCGGATCATCGACCTCGTCGCGTTGACGGCCGCAGTGGCCGCCGTGTCGGCGCTCGGGATCGAGGCGCTGGCCGCCCTCTTCCAGGCGGCCTTCGTCGGGCTGACCGTGGATCCGCTCGGCGGCGGAGCCCTGGCCGGCGCGGCATCCGCGGCGCTGACCTACTTCGCAAGCGGATTCGGATCCCGGGTCACGACCGAGGGCATCGCCGTGCTCGCCACGTCCACGCTCTTCATCGGCACGCTCGCCAGCATGCTGAGCTCGCCGGATGCCCGCTGGTGGGAACTCCATTTCTCGCAGCTCGGCAACCAGCAGGGCGAGAGCGCGGCTGCGTTCAACTCATCGCTCATCCTCGCCGGTCTCGTGATCATCGCGATCGCCGACTACGCAGCGCACGATGTCGGGCGCGGCTTGCGCACGCGGGGCGAGGCCGAGGGGCTCCCGGCCACACCGCTCGAACTCCGCTCCGCCGAGCGCTCGGATCGCACGGCCTCTCCCGATCGCACCATCGCGCGTCGCACGGCGATCACCGCCTGGCTCTTCATCGCGATCGGGATCATGATGTGCATCGCCGGTCTCGTGCACGATGCGGTGAACAGCTTCGTGCACGTCGGCGCCGCGAGCGGCATGGTGGTCGCATTCGGCCTGCTCGCGATCTTCACGCTGTTCGGCCTGCCCGGCCTGCCGCACGGATATCGCGCCCTCACGATCGGGGTCCTGCTCGGCACCGTCGTCGCCATCCTGCTCTGGATCCCGCTCGGCTACTACAACCTCACCGGGGTCGAATTCATCTCGGCGGGGCTGATCTTCGCCTGGTTCATCGTGTTCACACGCATCGTCGGAGCGTACGCCGAGCACGATCCGGATCTCGCGCGCTGACTGCTCTCGGCCACGCCGCGAGGATCCGGATCAGGCGGGCTGCAGCCGGGGCGCCCGGCCTCTGACCACGAGCGAGAGCACGACCGCCATCCCGCAGAGGGCCGCCCCGCCGAACCAGGCGAGCGTGTAGTCGCCGAACAGATCCCGGATCGCGCCTGCGCCCAGTGCCGCCGCGGCCGCACCCAGCTGGTGCGAGGCGAACACCCATCCGAACACGATCGTGCCCCGCTCTCCGAAGAGTTCTCGACAGAGCCGCGCCGTCGGCGGCACGGTCGCGACCCAGTCGAGGCCGTAGATCACGATGAACACGATCATGCTGGGATGCACCGATGCCGAGAGCAGCCAGGGCAGCACCATGAGGCCGACGCCGCGGAAACCGTAGTAGCAGGCCAGGAGCCAGCGCGGATCGAATTTGTCGGTGAGCCAGCCGGAGGCGATGGTGCCGACGATGTCGAAGACGCCCACGACGGCCAGGAGACCGGCGGCGACCGTCTGCGGCATCCCGTGATCGTGCGCGGACGGGATGAAGTGGATCCCGACCAGGCCGTTGGTGGTGGCGCCGCAGATGGCGAAGGCTCCGGCGAGCGCCCAGAACGGCCAGCGCTTCGCGGCGAAGGCAAGCCCTTCGAGTGCGCGACGCATCGCACCGCCGGTCACCCGCTGCGGCACGATGTAGTCGGACGGAGCACCGAACGGCAACACCCCGCGCTGCTCGGGATAGTCGCGGATGACCCAGAGCACGAACGGGATCGCGAGAAGCGCCGCGCCGGCGATGATCAGGGAGGCGACTCGCCATCCCGAGCTCTCGGCCAGCGCCGCCACCGGGGGCAAGAGCGCCAGCTGGCCGGTGGCCGAGCCCGCCGTGAGCACTCCCATCACGAGACCGCGGCGGGCCTCGAACCAGCGGTTCGAGACGGTCGCGGCCAGCACGAGCGCCATGGCACCGGTGCCGCCGCCGATCAGCACGCCCCAGAAGATCAGCAGCTGCCAGGATGCCGTCATGAGGACGCTGCCGCCGGCGCCGAGTGCGATGAGCGCCAGCGCGGTCGAGATGACGACCCTCATGCCGAAGCGGTCCATGAGCGCCGCGGCGAACGGCGAGACGAGGCCGTAGAGCACCAGGTTGATGCTCACGGCGAGCGACATCGCGGTCATGGACCAGCCGAACTCATCGTGCAGCGGCACCATGAGCGCACCGGGCGCGGCGCGGAAGCCGGCCGCGCTGAACAGTGCGAGGAACGTGACAGCGGCGATCCACCAGGCCGGGTGGATTCGGCGGCGCCCGAGAGCGGGAGGCTGCGGAGTATCGGGCACGAGCCTCATCCTACGCGGGGCGCGACCGGCGTCAGTCGGCCGCGTCCTCCTCGATGACGGGCCCCTTCCACGACCACGGGAAGTCGATCCAGAGTGGAGTCTCCTTCCAGGAGTAGTCGGGCGAGGCGACGCGCCCGGGTTTGGTGTAGATCGTGACCGAGCGGACCTCCGCGCCCTGATCCTGCAGCAGTTTCACCGCCAGCTGCAACGTGAGACCGGTGTCGGCGACGTCATCCACCAGCAGCACTCGGCGGCCGGCCAGGTAGGCGAAATCCATCGCCGGAGGCAGGATCTCAGGCGCCTCCAGCACGGTGCCGATGCCGGTGTAGAACTCCACGTTGATCGCCCCGCAGTTCTTCACGCCGAGCCCGTACGCGATCGCGCCGGCGGGCAGCAGCCCTCCCCGGGCGATCGCGACGACGACCTCGGGCACGAAGCCGTCGGCGACGATCTGCCGGGAGAGTTCCCGGGTGACCTCGCCGAATCCTTCCCAGCTCAGGGTCTCGCGTTCGTCAGTCATCTGCTCCCTCGGTGTCTCGGCCGATCGCCGGATCGAGCGACGGCGGGGCTGGGCGGGGTGGATCCCGCGGCTACTTGCGTCCGGTGACTGCGCGAGCGACGATCTCCCGCATGACCTCGTTCGTTCCCCCGTAGATGCGGTGCACGCGAGCGTCCAGGAAGGCACGGGCGATCGGGTACTCCGTGATGTATCCGTAGCCGCCGTGCAACTGCACGCCCATGTCGAGGATCTCCCACTCCCGCTCGGTGCACCAGAACTTGACCTTGGCGGCCTCGTCGGCGCTCAGCTCCCCCTGGGCGTACAGTCGCATGGCCCGATCCACGTAGCTCCACATCACGTCGACCGTCGTCGCCATGTCGGCGAGCCGGAAGCGCGAGTTCTGAAAGTCGCCGATGGGCCGGCCGAACGCGTCACGGGTCGAGGTGTAGTCGAGCGTCCATTCGAGCGCGGCCTGGCTGAGCGCCGCAGCGACCGCGCCGATGGAGAGGCGCTCGAGCGGGAGGTTCTTCATCAGCTGGACGAAGCCCTGGCCCTCCACGCCGCCGATCAGGTTCTCCTCCGGCACGAAGACGTCGGCGAAGCTGAGCTCGGCGGTGTCGTGTCCCTGGAACCCCATCTTGTGCAGCGTCTTGCTGTGGTCGAAGCCCTCCATGCCGTCCTCGAGCAGGATCAGGCTGAAGGCGTCGGGGCGATTGCCCTCCCCCGTCTTCACGAAGGTGACGATGATGTCGGCCGTCCTGCCGCTCGAGATGAACGTCTTCGCGCCGTTGACCCGGTAGCCGCCGTCCACCTTCTTCGCGGTGGTCGCGACTCCGCGCAGGTCGCTGCCCGCTCCCGGCTCGGTCATGGCGAGCGCCCCGAGGATCTCACCGGTCGCCATGCGCGGCAGCCATTTCTGCTGCTGCGCATCGGTGCCGAAGTGGGCGATGTAGGGCACGGCCAGATCATCCTGGATGCCGACCGCACCGGCGAGAGAGGATCCCGCACCCGCACGCACCAGCTCCTCGTTCACGACGGAGCGGAAGCGGTAGTCCATCAGCATCCCGGCGCCGCCGAACTCCTCGGGCACCGAGAGCCCGATGATCCCGTGCTCGCCGGCGGCCAGCATCGTCTCGCGATCGACCTGCCCGTCGTCGTCCCACTGCTTCCGCTTCTCGGGTGTGACGTAGCGGCGGATGAACTCCTTGACCACGGCGCGGAACGCCTCGTGGTCCTCGTCATAGATATCGCGTTGCATCGGCGCATCCCTTCGACGGTTCCTCAGCGCTCACGAGCGCCGGGGCTCACCGGCTTCCGCACGAGCGGGCCCCTCTGCCCATTGTTCTGTCAGATCGCTCAGATCGCAATCTCACCCGCCGCGACGGTCTCGGCAAGTGCGTGGATCTGCGAGAGATGGTGCGCGCCGAAGAAGTCGGCCTCGAGCAGGCGCCGCTGATCGTCCTCGTCGAGCGCCTCGTGCTTCAGCACCGCGTTGGTGACGACGGCGTGCATCCAGCCACCGGTGAGCAGGCCGAGCAGCATCGCGTACGGAACCCCGACGGCGTGCGCGTCGCGCGGAGCACCGGAGAAGCCGAGCACCGCATCGGTTGCGCGCGTCGCCGCGGCGAGCGCTCGTTCGAGGCGCTCCGCGCCGCGCTGCGCGACCGGGTGATCCGCACCGCGCAGTTTCTCCAGTTCGGCCTCCACCAGCGCGAGCACCCGACGTGCGGTCGCGCCGCCGTCTCGAAGCACCTTGCGACCGATGAGGTCGTTGGCCTGGATCGCGGTCGTGCCTTCATAGATGGTCAGGATCCGGGCATCGCGGTAGTGCTGCGCGGCGCCGGTCTCCTCGATGAAGCCCGCGCCCCCGTGCACCTGGATCGCGTCGGAGGCGATCAGGATCGACTGCTCGGTGAGCCAGCTCTTGAGGATCGGGACGAAGAACTCGAGCAGCGTCTGCTCCTCGGCGGCGCCGCCGCGCTCCCTCTCGGCCTCGGCTCGATCCTGAAGGTCGCCGACCAGGACGCTGAGCTGTCTCTTATACACATCTCCGAGCCCACGAGACGCTCATGAATCTCGTA
>CAMFIY010000169.1 GCA_945952575.1 uncultured Leucobacter sp. | reverse complement strand
TCTACACGCGTAAGATCGTCGGCAGCGTCAGATGTGTATAAGAGACAGCCAGAGGCCGTCGCCCGGCTTCGTGCCGTAGGCCTCGTGGAACGGGCCGAGATTGCGGACGATCTGGTTGCAGCGGAACTCGTTCGGCGAGTGCGGGTCGATCGTGAGGAGGCGCACGGTCTCCTCCGGTCGTGACTTCTGCTGCCAGGCCTGCGCCCAGGCCAGGAAGAAGCGCTCGGCCGCCTCGAGTCCCTCCACGGCCGGTGCTTCCGCGCCGTCCAGCGAGAGCAGATAGGCCTTCCAAGCGATCTCGAGCCCGGAGAGGTCGCCGATGTTCTCGCCGATCGTCAGCTCGCCGTTCACCGTCTTGCCGTCCGCACCCTCGGGCGAGAGCGCGTCGTACTGGTCGATCAGCGCCTTCGTCCTCGCTTCGAAGGCGGCACGATCCTCCGCCGTCCACCAGTCGGATAGCTTGCCGTCGCCGTCGTACTGCGAGCCCTGGTCGTCGAAGCCATGCCCGATCTCGTGGCCGATGACGGCTCCGATCGCGCCGTAGTTGGCCGCCGGATCCCAGCTCGCATCGAAGAACGGCGGCTGCAGGATCGCCGCCGGGAAGACGATCTCGTTGAAGCCGGGGTTGTAATAGGCGTTGACCGTCTGCGGCGTCATGAACCACTCGTCGCGGTCGATCGGCTTGCCGACCTTGCCGAGTTCGCGCGCGAACTCCATCTCGGCGACCCGGCGCGAATTGCCGAGCAGGTCGCCCGCATCGACGACCAGCGTCGAGTAGTCGCGCCACTTCACCGGGTAGCCGATCTTGGGCGTGAACTTGTCGAGCTTGTCGAGTGCGCGATCCTTGGTCTCCGCGCCCATCCAGTCGAGGGACAGGATCGAGGCGCGGTAGGCCTCGATGAGGTTGCCCACCAGCACATCCATCGACGCCTTCGCGGACTCGTCGAAGTGCGCCTCGACGTAGAGCCGGCCGACCGCCTCGCCCATCGCGCCCTCGACGAAGGAGACTCCACGACGCCAGCGGTCCCGCTGCTCGGTGGCGCCGGTGAGGGCGGTGCCGTAGAAGTCGAAGTTCGCCTTCGAGATCTCCTGCGAGAGCAGTGCGGCGGATCCGCGCACGATCTGCCAGGCCAGCCAGGCCCGCCAGGCGTCGAGCTCGGCGTCGACCAGGAGCTCGGCCAGGCCGGCGACCGCCTCGGGCTGCCCGACGACGACCTCGGCGAAGGCCTCCTCGCCGGCGCCCATCGCCTCGAGGTAGGCGGCCCAGTCGAGCCGCGGAGTCAGCTCCTGCAGTTCGATGGAGCTGCGCAGGTTGTAGAGCTTCTGGATGTCCCGGCTCGCCACGCGATCCCAGTGCGTTGCGGCGATGCGGCTCTCGAGGTCGTAGCCGAGGCCGGCCAGGCGGTCCGCTTCATCCGCCTCGATGCCGACGAGCCCGAGCATGCGCGCGATGTGCGCGCGGTACTGATCCCGGATCTCGGCGAACTGCTCCTCGCGGTAATAGGACTCGTCGGGAAGACCGATGCCGCCCTGCATCACGAAGACGATGTAGCGGGTCGGATCGCCCGGATCGTTGTCGACGCCCATGCCGTAGAAGCCGCCGAGGCCCTGGCGCTCCAGCTCCGCGACGAGCGCGATCAGCTCGTCGATCGAGGAGACCGCGAGCGCCCGTTCGATGTCGGTCGCAACGGGTGCGGCGCCGAGCCGATCCGCGAGCTCCACATCCATGAACCCCGCGTAGAGCGCCGCGATCTTGTCGGCCTCGCGCTCCACCCCGCCGCTGACCGGGCCGTCCGCCGAGGCAGGCATCCCGGTGATGATGTCGCGGACCGCCGCCTCGGCGTTCTCGGCGAGCACCGCGAAGGATCCGTAGCGCGCCTTGTCCGCCGGGATCTCCGTGCGCTGGATCCACTTGCCGTTGACATGGCGGAAGAGGTCGTCCTGCGGACGGGTGCCCGCGTCGAGCTCGGCGAGGTCGATGCCGGAGGGGCCGTAGTTGCCGGGAGCGTTGCGTGTGGTCATGCGACCACACTATCCGGGGCCGCCGACATCGGATACGTCCGCCCCGAGGAGTCGCAACACGCCGCAATGTCGGCGCAGGACTCGGCGCGTCGCGACTCCCCGACGGCGGTTCGCGCATGATCCGTCAACGAATGTCGGAGCCACGAACTAACGTTGACGCCATGTCCGAAACCCCCAGCACGCCGACCGTCGAGGCGCCCGCCGCTTCGACCGGGGCCGCGGCGCGCGGGCACCGGCGCGACATCGATCGACGCATCGCGGGGCTGGCACTGCCCGCACTCGGCGCGCTCATCGCCGAACCGCTCTTCCTGACGGTCGACGCGGCGCTGGTCGGGCACCTCGGCGCCGCGCCGCTCGCCGGGCTGGCCATCGCCTCGGCGATCCTGCAGACCGCGGTCGGCCTGATGATCTTCCTGGCCTATTCCACGACGCCGCTCGTCGCGCGCAGGCGGGCCGCCGGCGATCTGCGCGGAGCCGTGCAGGCGGGCATCGACGGGCTCTGGCTCGCACTCGGGATCGGCGCGGTCGTCGGTCTCGCGCTCTGGATCGTCGGCGCCCCCCTGGTCGCGAGCTTCAACGCCGACCGCGAGGCGGCCGAGCAGGCGGCTACCTACCTCTCGATCTCCTGTCTCGGCGTTCCGGCGATGCTGCTGGTCTTCGCCGCCAGCGGCCTGCTGCGCGGGATGCAGGACACGCGGACCCCCCTCGGCGTGGCGGCGGTCGGCTTCGCGGCGAACGCGCTGCTCAACTGGTGGTTCATCTACGGTCTGGGCTGGGGCATCGCGGGGAGCGCGTGGGGCACCGTCGCCGCGCAGTGGGGAATGGTCGCGGTGTATCTCCTCGTCGTCGCGCGGCACGCCCGCCGCGCAGGCGCCGGGATCCTGCCGCATCGCGACGGCCTCTCCCGCGCCGGGCGCAGCGGCGGCTGGCTCTTCATCCGCACCATCGGCCTTCGGGCCGCACTGCTCGGCTCGGTCTTCGCGGCGACCAGCCACGGCACCGTCACGCTCGCGGGCTACCAGGTCATGTTCACGGTGTTCGGGATCGCGGCGTTCGCCCTCGACGCGCTGGCGATCGCCGCGCAGGCTCTGGTCGGCGATGCGCTCGGCGCCCGCGATCCGGCGCGCGCCCGGCTCGTCGTGCGGCGGACCATCTTCTGGGGGCTCGCCTTCGGCGCCGGCGTCGGGGCGCTGATCGCGCTCGCCAGCCCATTCCTCGGGCGCGTCTTCACCGATGACCCGGCAGTCCTCGGGATCCTGCCGCCCGCGCTCATCATCCTCGGCCTGTCCCAACCGCTCGGCGCCTACGTGTTCGTCCTCGACGGCGTCCTCATGGGGGCCGGGGACGCGCGCTACCTCGCCTGGACCAGCCTCGTGAACCTGGCCTGCTACCTGCCGATCCTCTGGGCGCTTTCCGCCCTCGCCCCGTCGGGCAGCGCCGCGGTCGCGGCTCTGACCCTGGCCTTCACCGTCGCCTTCATGGCGGCGCGAGCCGTCACCCTGGGTCTGCGCGCCCGCGGCGGGCGCTGGATCGTGCTCGGCGTCTGAAACCCGAATACACTCATCAGGTGACCGCCAACGCCCTCGACGCCCGCAGCGTCCGCCGTTGGCTGGTCGGCACCGCCGTCAACTTCAGCATGCTCGGCTTCGGATTCGGCGTCTGGCTCGGGCGCCTGCCCGCGGTGCGCGACCACCTCGAGGCGACAACGCTCCAGATGAGCCTCTACGGGCTGTGCGTCGCCGCCGGCTCGCTCGTGGGCCTCTCCTTCTCCGGGCGCACCATCACCTGGCTTGGGGCACGCCGCAGCCTCGCGATCTGCGTCACGGCGCAGGCGGCCGCGCTGCTCCTCGCGATCCTGCTGCTCTGGGCCGGTCTGACGGCGCCCGCGGCGATCGCGCTCTTCCTCTACGGCGTGACGTTCAGCACCTCGGACGTGGCCGTCAACGTGTCCGCCGCCGAGGCGGAGCGCGCATTCGGCCGGCCGCGCATGCCGCTGCTGCACGGCTTCTACAGCCTGGGCGGCTTCGTCTCGACCGGGCTCGGCTCGGCCGCCGAAGCGGCGCACATCCCGGTACCCGTGCACGCCGCGGTGGTCCTGACGCTCACGGCAGTCGCCGCGCTGATGGCGCTGCGCTGGGTCCAGCGCGGCGAACACGCCGCGACCGCCGACGAGAAGACCCGGACGGGCTCGGTGCTCACCGGTCCGATCCCCGTGGTCGATGCGCAAGCCGCCGCACGGCCGGCGCGACCCGCGCCGAGCTACAACCCGTGGCGGGATCCGCGCATCTACCTGATCGGCCTGATCGCGCTGAGCATGAGCCTCGCGGAGGGCACCGGAGCCGACTGGCTCTCGCTCGCGCTGGTCGACGGCCGCGGACTGAGCAACAGCTACGCCACGCTCATGGTCAGCGTCTTCTTCGTGTCCATGATGGCCGCGCGAGCGGTCGGGTCGCCGCTGCTGAGCCGCTTCGGCCGCGTCACGGTTATCCGGGCCAGCGCCTCGCTCTGCGCCCTCGGAGTCCTCCTCGTGATCCTGGTGCCCTCGCTCTGGGTGGCGGCCGTCGGCGCGGTCTTCTGGGGCGCCGGCTGCGCGCTCGCGTTCCCCGTGGCCGTGTCGGCGGCGGCCGACGAACCCTCGCGTGCGATCAAGAGCGTCGCGGCCGTCTCTGCGATCGCCTACGGCGCATTCCTCATCGGCCCGATGATCATCGGCGTCCTCGGGGATCACTTCGGCCTGCTGAACGCCTTCTGGCCGCTGTTCGGGATCGCCCTGCTCTGCGTCTTCATCGCCGGAGCGGTGCGGAGGCCGGAGACCGCCCCGACCCCGTGATCCTCCGGCCCCGTTTCACCGCGGGATCGATCCGCCGCGGCGCCGGTGCGCCCCGGCGAAACGGAAGCCGCCTGAAAAGGTAGGCTTGCTCCGTGCGAATCGTGGTGGCCGACTGCTCTGTTGACTACGCCGGGCGTCTCAGCGCGCACCTGCCTCGAGCGACGCGGGTCCTGATGCTGAAGGCCGACGGCTCGATCCTGGTGCACAGCGACGGCGGATCCTACAAGCCGTTGAACTGGATGAGTCCGCCCTGCTCATTGGCCGCCGAGGATCCGGACGGCGATCAGCGCGATGCCGGGGTGGTCGAGCTGTGGCGGGTGACGCACGCGAAGACCGCGGACCAGCTCATCGTCTCCGTCTTCGAGATCCTGCACGACACCTCTCACGACCTGGGTGTCGACCCGGGCCTCATCAAGGACGGCGTCGAGGCGCATCTGCAGGAGCTGCTGGCGGATCAGATCGAGCTGCTCGGCGAGGGCCACACCCTGGTGCGGCGCGAGTACATGACCGCGATCGGCCCGGTCGACATCCTGGCCAGGGATGAGGCGGGCGCCTCGGTGGCCGTCGAGATCAAGCGGCGCGGCGGGGTCGACGGAGTCGAGCAGCTGACCCGATATCTGGAGCTGATGAACCGGGATCCCGTACTGGCACCGGTGCAGGGCGTGTTCGCCGCGCAGGAGATCAAGCCGCAGGCCCGCACGCTCGCCGAGGATCGCGGGATCCGCTGCCTGGTGCTCGACTACGACGCGATGCGCGGCATGGAGGATCTCAACACGCTCTTCTGAGGCCTCGGCTCCGCGCCTGCGGTCAGGCCCCGAGACCCCGGGCGATACGCACTGCGGCCAGGAACGCGGCCGCGCGCTCGGCGATCGCATCCCGATCCCCCCGCTCCACCGCTTCGCCCGGGGCGAGCTCGGATCCCGCGCCCACCGCGAGCGCGCCCGCGGCGAACCATTCCCCGGCGTTGCCCGCGGAGACCCCGCCCGTGGGGACGAAACGCGCCTCGGGGAACGGACCGGCGAGCGCTCGGATGCCCGCCGGCCCGGCGAGCCCGCCCGGGAAGAACTTGACGACATCCGCACCCGAGGCGAGCACGCGCTGCACCTCGGTCGGCGTGAACGCGCCGAGCATCGTGAGTCTGCCCGAGCCGACGCTCGCGTCGGCGACAGCCGGATCGAAGCCGGGCGCGACGAGGAACGAGGCCCCGGCGTCGAGCGCCGACTCGACCTGATCCGCGCGGATCAGCGTGCCGGCGCCGACGAGCACGCCGGGCAGCTCGCGCCCCGCGAACTCGGCGATCACGGTCTCGGCTTCGGGCACCGTGAAGGTCACCTCGATCGCGCGCACACCGGCGGCGACGAGCGCCTCGG
>CAMFIY010000168.1 GCA_945952575.1 uncultured Leucobacter sp. | reverse complement strand
GCGTTCCAGTTCCAGGACGACCTCCTGGACATCCGCACCGACGCGCTGAATCTCGGAAAGGATCACGGCGCCGACCTGCGCAACGGGATCCCCACCCTGCCGCTCTGGGCCGCCTATCGCAGTGGGAGCATCGACGTCTCGAGCCCGCCCCTCAGCGCCGAGCGCCTGCTCGAAACCGCCGGATCCCCTCGCGTCCTCGCGCTGACCGTCGATCGGATCTCTATCCTGGTGGAAGAGTCACGGGCGGCCCTGCCCGCGGCCGATCGACCGGAACTGTTCGAGGCGGCGATGCGAATGATCCTCGCCGATATCGACCGGTTCCGCTCGCCCATCCCGCAGAACGAGGTCCCATGAAGCAGCGCCGAACGACCATCAAGGACGTCGCCCGGGAGGCCGGCGTCTCGGTGGCCACCGCCTCCGAGGCCCTGAACGGCAAGGGGCGGGTCGCGGCCTCCACCCGCCAGAACGTGATCGACGTCGCCGGGCGCCTCGGCTACACGGCGAATCGGATCGCCAAGAACCTCAACGCGGGCCGCACGGGGTCGCTCGTCCTGAGCGTCTCCCCCATGTCGGCTCATCCCGGTCAGCCCGGCCTGCAACCGGAGTGGGATGTCGAGTACTACTTCCGCGTGCTCAACGGCGCGAGCGTGCACGCGTTCCAGCGCGGATTCCTGCTCGCCATGCTCCCGTCACCGGCGAGCTCGGCATCGTTCCTCTCCGCTGCCGACGGCCTGATCGTGGTCGACCCGAGCGAGGACGACGAACTCGTGACCGCGGCGGCCCAGGCCGGTCTGCCGTGCGTCACGATCGGGCGGAACTCCGGCGATCTCAGCTGGGTGGACAACGACTTCTCGACGGGCACGACAGCCGCGCTCGCACACCTCGACGCGGTGCGCCCGTCCCGCCCCGCGCTCTTCATCAGCGAGACCAGCTCGTCCTACGTCCGCGACGAGCTCTCCGCCTACCTCGAGTGGTGTGCGAGCGCCGGGATCGAGCCGATCATCATCAGCTCGCCCGGGCCACGGGTCGATGAGGCGGAGCCGGTGATCCACGCCGCGCTCACCTCGCCCGACCGGCGCTTCGATGCGGTCGTGACCACCCTCGACACCCTGGCCCACGCGACCGAGCGCAGTGCGAACGCGCTCGGCCTGAGCATTCCCGAAGAGCTCCAGGTGCTCAGTCTCGCCGACAGCCGCTATCTCGACTACGGTCTGCAGAAGCCGGTGACGGCGCTGGATCTCCATCCGATGCGCTTGGGAGAGATCGCAGTCGAGCTGCTGCTCTCCGTGCTCGACGGCAACGCCGAGCGGCGCAAGGAGCTCGTCCCGACCTCGCTCAACGTGCGGGAGTCCACCCTCGCCTCATGAGCGTTCGAGCGCGACCCTAGCTCAAGCGCCAGCAGTGCGCGTGCCAGTGCCGACGATCCCGCACCGCCGCTTCGTCCCCGAAGAGATGCTCGGCACTCCAGGCGACGATATGCGCCTGGCCCGGAGGGATGTCCAGCCCGCACTCCGGGCAGACGTAGCTCTTCTCCGCGCGCGACGCCGGCACGTCGCGCACGAACCACTCGACGCCCCGTCGAAGCTGCGTGCGCGCCCCGCCGTGAGCGAGACGGGTGACGTCCCGCGGCTCGGCGCGGGACGGACGCCGGCGAGTCTTGCCTCTCACCACCAGTTGTTGGCGACCCAGAAGTCGTATGCGCCCTTCCAGCTGCCGTAACGGCCCTTGGCGTAGCCGTCGGCCCAGCGCAGATTGTCAACCGGATCGTAGCCGTTCCCCGGAACCTTGCTGCAGGGCAGCGCCTGGACGAGACCGCAGGCTCCCGAACTCGCGTTCGTCGCGTTCGGATTCCATCCGCTCTCGCGGTTCACCACGTAGTCGACGTAGCCCCAGTCCTTCTCGGGAATGCCCGCGGCCGCCATCCAGTCCGCGGGCGAGCCGCCGCCGGTGTACCTCGGTGCGGGTGCGGCCGGGGGCGCACCGGGATCACCGGGCGCCGGCGTCGGCGCCTCCTCGGGCTTCTCGACGACGATCTGCGCGTACGGCGAGACGGACAGATCCATCGCCGGTTCCGCCGCATCGACCGGCACGAACTCCTGATGGATGCGCTGGGTGAACTGCGCGTACTCCTCGTCGGCTGAGGCGCTCGTGGTGGTGAACGGGGCCGCTGCCGCGATGCCCAGGAAGCCCACCACCGCCGTGCTCGCGAGCACGGCCCGCAAACGGGTCCAATGCCCGGCGGCGCGGTTCCCGGCAATCGTCGAAACAGTCACAATATAACGATTCTATCTCAGGACGGCCGAGAGGTCGAATGACGCGGGAGTCAGCGCGTCGAGAGTATCAGGACCACGACTGCATCGAGCACGGCATCCACCTGGTCCTCGCTGTATCCTCGCCACTCCGAGTGGAAGGCGACCCCGCGTACCTCCGCGGTGGTGAGGGATCCCTCGCCGTGCAGCATCTGATTCACCCGCTCGAGGAAGCTGTCGACCTGGGAACGCCGGTAGCCGCTCGCGAAGAAACCGCGACGCTTGAACTTCTTGCCACGAGGGCGCCCGATCCGGCCGCGCAATTCGGAAAGCAGCTGCTTCGTCTCCGCCCACCACGCCTCCTCGCCCAGATCCGCGACGCGGGCGCGGCGCTCCCGTTCGAAGAAGACCTCCTCGAGACGATCCATCGCGGCATCGACATGCCTGGCCGAGTAGCCCTTGCGATTCACGCTGAACGCGGTCCGCCGGATCTCTCCGGCCGTCACCGTGTCGGCTCCGCCCGGCGCCTGCTCATAGCTCGCACGCGCACGGTCGAGGAACTCGTCGACCTGCTCTCGGCGATACGCGGGCTCTTTGCCGGTGCTCAGGGGGAATGCGGTGCTCACCGTACTATTCTGCCCCGCACTGCTGGCAAAACGCACATTGCCGGGGCGCAGGTCGCGCCCGGTCTCCCCGGACGCGAGGCGGTCTCAGCCGAATACGCCGAGCGCGAGAGCGACGCCGTAGACGCCGACCGCCGAGGGAAGCAGCGAATCGAGGCGGTCCAGGAATCCGCCGTGACCGGGGATCCACGAGCTCATGTCCTTGACCCCGAGGTTCCGCTTGATGAGCGACTCGGTCAGATCTCCCCCGGTCGCCGTGAGCAGCACGACGAGACCGAGCAGCACGCCCACCCACCAGGGCTGCTGCAGTGCGAGCAGAGAGATCACGACACCGGAGGCCATCGCCATCACCGCGGCGCCCGCGAAGCCCTCCCAGGTCTTGTTCGGGCTGATCCTCGGCGTCATCTTGTGCTTGCCGAGAGTGACGCCCGCCGCGTAGGCCCCCACATCGACGGAGACCACGACGAGCACGAGTGCGAACACCCACCACTCACCGAGCGGAGCCGCGACCAGCAGCACCGCGAACGACGCCAGGAACGCGACGTAGACGAGCGTGAAAAGACCGGAGAAGACGTCTCTGATCAGGGTCTTCGGCGGCACTTCCCATGCGGGCACGAGACCCTCGATCAGCCGCCAGACGATCAGCAGCAGGGACCCGGCGAACAGCCCGAGCAGCATGCCTTCCGCTCCCCAGAACGCGGCACCCGCCACGATCACGAGGCCGCCGAGCACGACGCCGACGCGCGGCACCCGACGCCCCGCGACGCGGAATGCCGTCGCCAGCTCGACCAGCGCCACCGAGACGAGCAGGACGACGAGGACGACGAAGGCCTGCTTCACGATGAAGAGGCTCGCCAGGAACGCCGCGCCGAACGCCAGCCCGGTGCCGATCGCCAGGAACAGATTGCGACCCGCTCGCTGCTCGATCTTCGCACTCGTCGCCTCGAGCTGCGCGCGGGCCTCATCGAACTGCGCACGCAACTCGTCGCGTCGTTCTGACCCGCTCATGAGGTTCAGACCTCCATCAGCTCGGATTCTTTGCCCTTCAAGGAATCGTCGATCTGGTCGATGAACTGCTTCGTCAGCGCTTCGAGCTCCTTCTCGGCGCGGGCGACATCGTCCTCCCCCACCTCGCTCTTCAACGCCTCGAGCTGATCCTTCGCACTGCGGCGCACGTTGCGCACCGCGACGCGGGCGTCCTCGGCGCGCGCCTTCACGATCTTCACGAACTCCTTGCGGCGCTCCTCCGTGAGCTCGGGCAGCGACACGCGGATCACGTTGCCGTCGTTGCTGGGATTCGCGCCCAGATTCGGCATGTCCCGGATCGCCTGCTCGATGTCCTTCATCGCACCCTTGTCGTAGGGGGTGATGATGAGACTGCGCGCGTCCTGGTTCGCCACCGAGGCGAGCTGCGGGAGCGGGGTCGGAGTGCCGTAGTAGTCGACCTGGACGCTCTGCAGGAGCGACGGGTTCGCGCGCCCCGTGCGCACCGTGGCGAAGCCCTCCTTCGCGGCGTCGACCGCCTTGGTCATGCGATCCTTCGCCTCGGCGAAAACTTCGTCGATCACGGTGTGCTCCTTCGGTTGTGACGTTGCTTCAAGCTTAGAGGTTGGGCGGCGCGTCGGCCCGCCGTGGAGGATGTCCGCGCGGCGCGGCCGATCAGCTGTGCACCAGCGTGCCGAGCCGACTGCCGCGAATCGCCGCGGTGACGTTGCCCGCGGGCTCCATGCCGAAGACGCGCATGGGCATTCCGTTGTCCATGCAGAGACTGAAAGAGGTCGAGTCGACCACCTTCAGGCCGCGGACGAGCGCATCGGCGTAGCTGATCTGATCGATCAGGGTCGCTGTGGGATCCTGCTTCGGATCCGCCGTGTAGACGCCGTCGACGCCGTTCTTCGCGACGAGCACCTCGTCGGCCTGGATCTCGAGCGCGCGCTGGGCGGCGACCGTGTCCGTGCTGAAGTACGGCAGGCCGGCGCCGGCGCCGAAGATGACGACGCGCCCCTTCTCGAGATGGCGGATCGCTCGCAGCGGGATGTAGGTCTCGGCGACCTGGGTCATGGTGATCGCCGACTGCACGCGGGTCTCGACGCCCGCCTGCTCGAGGAAGTCCTGCAGTGCGAGCGCGTTCATGACGGTGCCGAGCATGCCCATGTAGTCGGCACGGGCGCGATCCATGCCTCGCTGCGAGAGCTCGGCGCCGCGGAAGAAGTTGCCGCCGCCGACCACGACCGCGACCTCCGCGTCCGTCATCGCCGCGGCGATCTCGCGCGCGATCTGGCTCACGACGTCCGGATTCACCCCGAGGGTGCCGCCGCCGAAGGCCTCGCCGGAGAGCTTGAGGAGAACGCGGCGCTTACGGGGTTCGGACATGGTTCGAGGCTCCTTCGTGCTGGGCCGACTGGGTGTTGGACTGAGTGAATTCTAGTGGCTGGGCCGACGGCTGGACATGACGAGACCCGGGCCATTTCTGACCCGGGTCTCGATCAACGGTGATGCTGAGGCCGTGCAGCCGGAGCGTCGACGTTTAGGCGCCGACCTTGCCGCGGGCGAAGCCGGTCACGGTGATCCCGGCTGCCTCGGCGACCTTCGCCACCGAGCGCTTCTGCTCGTCGAGGGCGTGCACCTGGTCGTTCAGCACGATCTGCTTGAAGAACGCCTCGAGGCGACCCTCGACGATCTTGGGCAGCGCCGCCTCCGGCTTGCCCTCGTTCTTCGAGATCTCGGTGACGATCTCGCGCTCCTTGTCGACGTCGGCCTGCGGCACCTCGTCGCGGTTCACGTAGAGCGGCTCGGCGAACGAGATGTGCTGGGCGATGCTGGTCGCGACCTTCTCGTCCGCACCCTCGTAGCCCACGACGACACCGATCTGCGGAGGCAGGTCCTTCGAGGTGCGGTGCAGGTAGACGGCGGTGCTGGGCGCCTCGACGGCGACCAGGCGGCGCAGCTGGATCTTCTCGCCGATGATCGCCGACTCGTCGGTGATGGTCGACTCGACGGTGCCGTGCTCGAGCGGCGCGGCGAGCGCGGCCTCGAGAGTGGTGGCGCCCGCGGCGACGGCGGCGCCGAGGACCTTCTCGCCGAGCGCGAGGAACTTCTCGTTCTTCGCGACGAAGTCGGTCTCGCAGACCAGCTCGATCAGCGTGGCGCGACCCTCGCCCTGAGCGACGGCGACGAGGCCCTCGCTGGCCTCGCGGCCCTCGCGCTTGGCAACGCCCTTGAGTCCCTTGAGACGCAGGATCTCAATGGCCTTCTCGATGTCGCCTTCCGCCTCGACCAGTGCGTTCTTGCTATCGACCATGCCGGCGCCGAGGCGCTCGCGCAGTTCCTTCACAGCGGCCATGCTCACTGCAGCCATGTGTGACTCCTTCAGTCAGAAAGTGTGATGT
>CAMFIY010000167.1 GCA_945952575.1 uncultured Leucobacter sp. | reverse complement strand
AGCCTGTTCGCGGGCCTCGCCTTCTCGAATCATCGGGAGCTCGACGCGCGCACCCTGGTCGAGGACGCGGACCGCACCATGCTCCGGGCGAAACGGTCGAGGCGCGAGGGCGATCCGACGACGCCGACCGGCGTGAGCGTGTCCTCGCATCGTTCGACGCGCACGAACGACATCGTCGCACGGGCGATCGAGGAGAACCGTCTCGGCCTCGCCTTCCAGCCCATCGTGAAGATCGACGAGAGCCGGATCTGGGCGTTCGAAGCGCTCGTGCGCTACGTGGACCCGGAGCTCGGACCGATCTCGCCGCCGTCGCTCGTCGCGCGCGCCAAGAGCCTCGGTCTGATGAACGAGCTCACGATGCAGGTCATCACGAAGGCGCTCGATGCCGCCGAGGAGTTCCGCAAGCTGGAGTCCGGGATCGCCTGCATCACGGTGAACCTGGAGCTGGGGCAGATCTGCGAGGACGAGCTCGGTCCGTTCATCCTCGAATCGGCCGCCGCCCATCCCGATCTCACACTGTGCATCGAGCTGAACGAGCGATCCCTCCGCACGGTCACCGACGACCTGCGGCGGGATCTCGAGCTCCTGCAGAGCTCGGGCGTGATCGTCGCACTCGACGACTACGGCTCCGACGACTCACCCGTGGGGGCGCTCGTGCACTTCCCGATGAACATCCTGAAGATCGACAAGAGCCTGATCAGCGACCTCGAAGACCGGCGTCAGCGCGAAGTGCTCAAAGCGCTGCAGGGATTCAGCGACAACCTCGACTACACGGTGATCGTGGAGGGCATCGAGACGGCCGAGATGGTCGATGTGATGGTCGGACTCGGCATGGGGAGTGCGCAGGGATACTTCTACGGCCGTCCCCTCCCGTTCCTCCAGACCATGGATCGCCTGCGTCGATGGAGCACCCGCGCGGTCATCGACTAGTGCGGTCGGTGCCGGCCGGACGAGGACGCCGGCGATCGCCGAGAGCGGATCTCTGAGGGATCTCGACGGTCACATGGACGGGGTCACGTCGAAGCCGCCGCTCAACCGAGCGATCGCCTCTTCCGGCACGTAATCGAGATCGGGATCGAAGAAGGCGTCAAGCACGCCGATATAGGCGAGGGACGCGACCGACCAGGACTCCTGCTCGCCGTTCTCGCCCGAGAACTCGAAGTGTGCGCCCACCAGCGCAGGAACCGTGGAGCGCACGATGCCGAGGCCTTCGATGACTGAAGCGGCAGCGACCACGAAGGGCTGGTAATCGTTCGCGAACTGCGGTTTCAACCGGTAGCCCAGCATCGGCAGGACATTCCGGTAGAAGCTCTCCATCGTCTCGACGAACGCGAGCTCGCTCGCTCGGAGCGCATCCAGCACACGCGTGCGGGCCTCCCCCTCCGGCCAGGAGAGGATCGTCGTCGACAGCGCCGCGTAGGTGCGCCACTTGCCGGAGACGGTCACGACATCGAAGTTGTATTCGGCCGCAGTCCGGATGATGTCGAACAGGAGGCGCCGGCGCCCCTCGGCCGTGTGCAGGTCCTGCGCCCGAATGCCGAGATACTGCCAGGTGGTCAGCAGGGTCTGCGTGTCCGCTCGATCGATCTGCGCCTGATTGGCCAGCTCGGTGAAGAGATCGGCGAGAAACGCTTCGGAGGACGCCCATACCTTGTGGAACTGTTTGACCGACACGCCGGCCTCCGAGGCGAGCTGTTCGATCAGCGCGACATTCATCCCGAGGGTCAGACCGACGGTCTCGACGTACTCGGTTCCGCGTTGCAGCATTCTGGCGCGAACATCGTCCGGGCTCGATGCGCCCGAGAGATCGCCACCTCGAATCCAGTTGTCTGCCGGCACCGTTACCCCAATCAACAGCCGCGTAGTGCTCTTCATGGTAGCAAGAAGCGCGACCATATTGTCCGATGTTTTCATGCTTTGGTGCTTCAGTGTTGGAATTCTGCAGTGCAATCCCTTGTTGTAGGGATCCGCCGATTTCGGCGACACACCGACGTGGGCGGAGGAATCTACGTATCAATGTCGAGAGTTGCGTGAGGAGTGCGGCAGAATGGGATCCCGAGGGAGTCGCTCGAGCTCAATACCCGGCTGATTCTTGACACGTCTGTTGCAGTTGAGGTTTTGCAGGATCCAGGAGGACCCGGGGTTGTCCCATGTTGACCGCACCATCACGAATCACGATGTGATTCCGGTGCTCGATTCCCAGATTTTCGCCGAGAACCCGACGGCTCGGCTCGCCGGCGGCATGCTCGCGGTGGACGGCGTCGCGTTGCCCGGCCTGGAGGCCGAGTACGCCGCCCACTTCGAGTTGCGCCGGAAGGTCTACGTCGATCAGACCGGTCAGCTTGCCGAGAGCGAGCTGCAGGATGACGGCACGGATCGCGACGACGACGACGCGCGCTCGGTCACCTTCGCCGTCTTCGAGAATCACGAGTCCGGCGTGCGGGTCCTCGGCGTCGCGCGGTTGATCGTTCGCGGCGGAACGAGTCCGCTGCCCGTCGAGGATTTCTGCCCCGATTCATTCGCCTCGGGCGAGCTCACCGGGCGGAGCGTCGAGGTCTCCCGAGTCATCGCACGGCACGAGACCGCGGCTCTGCAGAATCTGGTCCAGTCGCACCTGTTCGCGCTCATGCTCGCCCACCTGGACGGGCACAAGTTCGACCGCACCTTCGCGATCCTCGAGCCCTGGCTGGAGCGCCTGGTGAAGGGCATCCTCGTGATCGAGCGGATCGGCGAAGTGCAGTACGTCGAGCACTATCTCGACTACAACCTGCCCATCGAGATCGATATCCCGGCCTCGGTGGATCGGGTCAACTCGCACGGCAGCGATCTGATCGAGCGCTACTGGCAAGCGGAGCCCGGGCTGGTCTACTTCGGTCGCATCGCTCGCGGCGCACGCCGCGAGCAGGCAGCGTGATGGCCGCGGTCGGATCGGGCTTCCCAGAACGGCTGGACCGCTCGCGCGGGCTTTTCACCGCCGAGGAGATCGACGTCCTGTCGCGTTCGACCGTATCGATCGCCGGTGTCGGAGGTGTCGGCGGCCGGGTCGCCGAGGTGCTCGCCCGCTCGGGCGTCGGCCGTCTGCGTCTCGCGGATCCGGACACCTTCTCCGTCTCCAACCTGAACCGTCAGGCCGCCTCGAGCATCGACACGATCGACCGGAACAAGGCCGAGGTGGTCGCCGAGCTGTGCCGTTCGGTGGCACCCGGTATCGAGGTCAGCGCGTGGAACGAGGGCATCACGCCCGGGAATCTCGCCGAATTCGTCGGAGCATCGGACGCCGTCGTCGACGGCACCGACTACACGCTGCCCTCGCTCGGGCTCCGTCTGACCCGCGCGGCCACGGATCAGGGCATCCCCGTCGCCCTCGGCGTCGAGGTCGCCTTCGGCGCCTGGCACACCGTGTTCACGCGGCCCGGCCAGTTCGAGAAGCTCATGGGTCTCCCCCGAGAGGTCAGCTTCGAGGATCTGGAGACCGGCCGGGCCTCGGTCCCGCTCTGGCGCTGGGTGCTCCGGATCCCGGACTACCTCACCATCGACGCGCTGCGCGCGCTCGAGCGGGGCGAGATCGAGGCCCCGGCGATCGCTCCCGCGGTCGAGATCTCGGCGGCGATGCTGGCGACCGACATCCTGCAGCTCCTGCTCGGCCACCCGACGGCTGTAGTGGCGCCGCGGGTGCATGCGGTGGACGTGCGATCCGGGCATTCCTGGCGAGGCCGTCCGAGCAACGCGCGCTTCACGCTGAGCGCGCTGCGCGCCTCCCTGCGGAAGTAGCCTCCTCGGCCGGCGACGGCCCCGCTGCTCGCCGGGCCCGGTGCGCACGCTGTGAGAGGATCGGGCATGACCAGTCTCATCTCGCACACCACCGTCGACTGCCATGACGCGTACGCGCTGGCCGAATGGTGGAAGCAGGCCCTGGGATACGTCGACCTCGCGGACGACCCGAACGCGCCCGGCGACGAGGAGTGCATGATCCGGGACCCGGAGTCGGGCCACCGACTGCTCTTCATCGAGGTGCCGGACGCCGAGCTGCCTGCGAAGCGGATCCACTTCGATCTGCGCCCGCGCAGCGGCGGTCAGGCCGAGGAGATCGATCGCCTGCTCGGATCCGGGGCGACCCTCGTGGTGGATCGCCGCGGCATCCACGGCCCGGGTACGGGCTGGGTGGTGCTCGCGGACCCCGAAGGCAACCGGTTCTGCGTGTTGCGCGAGGTGGCGGTCTCCGGCTGAGACGGCTTCGAATGCTCCGGCCGGCGCAGGCTTGACTCCGCTGACGAGCCGGAATGCTCTTGAACTCTTCACACATATCGATTTACGATAGTTTTACATCAATATTCGATATTCTCACGAGGAGGAGCCATGGGGAACGCAGCGATCTTCATCCTCAAGGGGGTGATCGCGCTTTCGCTCGTCGGGTCCGTCGGGGTCCAGGCGATGATCCTCCCCGCCGCGTGGAAGGATCTCGACGACTCGGGGGCCCCGACGCCCGAATCGGTGACGCTGGTCGCGCTCGCCGGAGCAGTCATCGTCACGATGCAGGTCTTCGCCGTCTGCGTCTGGCGATTGCTCACGCTGGTGCGGACCGGGGCGGTGTTCTCGTCCGCTTCCTTCGGCTACATCAACGTCATCATCGGTGCCTTCGCGGTGGCAGCGGCGCTCTGCTTCGCGTTCGCCGTGATCCTCGCTCCCGGCGAGGCGCCGCCAGGGCTCGTCGGCCTCTTCTGCGGGGCGGCGCTGGTGCTCGGCGGCATCGCGCTGCTCGTCATCATCATGCGCCGACTGTTGGACCAGGCGATCGAACGCGACGCAGAAGCGCGGTTGCTGAGATCCGAGCTGGACGAGGTGGTGTGATGGCCATCGTCGTCGATATCGATGTCATGCTGGCCCGACGCAAGATGTCGGTCGGCGCGCTCGCGGATCGCATCGGGATCACCCCCGCCAATCTCGCGGTGCTGAAGAACGGCCGCGCCAAGGCCGTGAGATTCACCACTCTCGACGCCCTGTGCGAGGCCCTGCGTTGCCAGCCCGGCGATCTGTTGCGATGGGAGCCGGCGGAGGGCTCCGACGACGCCGGCTGAGAAACGCGAGGCGGCGGTATCCGGCCGAGACGGCTCAGGAAACCAGAGAACCCCCGCTTGCGCGGGGGTTCTCATCTCGGGTGGCTTACGGGACTTGAACCCGCGACCACCGGCACCACAAGCCGGTGCTCTACCAACTGAGCTAAAGCCACCATGCCGTCCCATCGGCCGGGGCGCGATAGGCAACCCCACGATCATATCCCATTCGGCACCGCTCGCCCAACCGGCCGATACCCTGTCCTCATGCTCTTCCTGATCGGCGTCGTCTCGCTGAATCTGTATGCGGTCGCGCTCATCCTGCTGCGCACCGCCGTATATCGGACCGCGCTCTATCGGCCCATGCTCTGGAACATCTGGCTCTCGATCATGCCGGTCCTGATCCTGGTCATCGGCTTCATCGCCGGAGCCGTGCTGCTGCAATTCCATCCCGCTCCGCCGGTCGTCCCGGTCTTCTGGGGGCTCGTCGGAGTCGTCTGGTTGCTCATGCTGCCGAATGCGAGCTATCTGATCACCGAGCTCAATCTCTCGCATCGGCAGGAGAGCGACCCGGTGCCGCTCTGGTACGACATCATCCTGGTGATCAGCCTCGCCATGTCGGGGGTGGTGAACACCGTGATCAACGTGCTGCTGGTCCATTTGTTCGTCGCGCTCTCGGTGTTCGGCGATTCGCTGAGCGCGCTCACACGGCCGGCCTCCTGGATCGCGGTCGGCTGCGTGCTGCTGCTGCTCGGCTTCGGCATGTACCTCGGCCGCTATCTGCGGCTGAACAGCTGGGATCTGCGGCACCCCGTCGGGCTGCTCCGCAAGGTCGGCACTCATTTCCGATCCTGGGATCGCATCTGGGCCTGCCTGGGCTTCACGGTCACCTACGCACTGTTCCTCGGCATCTTCTATCTGATCATCGCCGGCCTGGTGATCGACACCCTCTCCGCGTTCGCCGCGTTCCGTGCAAGCCTCTGAGTACCGGTGCGGTGCCGCCCGCGGAGGCTCCCGGCTGTGTAGGGTGAAACCATGCTCAGCGTCACGCCCGAGGACTTCGAGACCCTCGTCTCCGAGGGCATCGACAGCCTGCACGAGGACATGCTCGCCGAACTCGACAACGTCATCTTCCTGATCGAGGATCGGCCGGAGGACGGCGGCGACACGCTGGGCGTGTACGACGGCTTCTCGCTGGCCGAGCGAGGGGTCTACGGAT
>CAMFIY010000166.1 GCA_945952575.1 uncultured Leucobacter sp. | reverse complement strand
GACAGGCCCGCATCTTCGGGATCATGCCGGATTCGAGGCTCGGCAGCATCTCCTCGAGCTCGTCGGCCGAGATCGTCGACACGAGCGAATCGCGATCCGGCCAGTTCGCGTAGAGGCCGGCGACGTCGGTGAGGATCACGAGCTTCTCGGCTCTGAGCGCGGTGGCGAGCGCGCCGGCGGCCGCATCCGCGTTGACGTTCAAGGAGTCGCCGGGATTCGCCTCGTCGGGAGCGATGCCGGCGATCACCGGAATCAGTCCCGCGTCGAGCATGGTGAGCACGGGATCGATGCGCACCCCCACCACATCGCCGACGAGGCCGAGATCCACCGTCTCGCCGTCGACCTCGAACGGCGGGCGACGACGGCCGATGAACAGCCCGGCGTCCTCGCCGGTCGTGCCTGCGGCCAGCGGCCCGTGCGCGTTGATTCGATCCACCAGCTCCGGATTCACCTTGCCCGTGAGCACCATCCGGACGACATCCATCGCCTCCGGGGTGGTCACACGGTATCCGCCCTTGAACTCGCTCTCGATGCCGAGCCGCCCGAGCATGTCGGTGATCTGCGGGCCGCCGCCGTGCACGACGACCGGCCGGATCCCGGCCAGGCGCAGATAGACCACGTCCTCCGCGAAGTCCTTGAGCAGCTCGTCGTCGACCATGGCGTTGCCGCCGAACTTGATCACCATGATCGTGTCGCGGAACTTCTTGAGCCACGGCAGCGATTCGATCAGCACCTCGGCCTTGGCCGCGGCGTCCTCGTGCGCGAGGGTGTGCGTGGTTTCGCTCATCTGGGTGTCTCAGGTCCTTAGCTCGAGTACGCGCTGTTCTCGTGCACGTAGTCGTGCGTGAGATCGTTGGTGCGGATCGTCGCCGCGTGGGTGCCCGCGAAGAGATCGATGGCCACGTGCGTCTGGCGCGGCGTCAGGTCGCACTCGTCGACGGGTCGATCAGGGCCGCCGGCGTGGCAGAGCCGCACGCCGTTGAAGCTCACGTCGACGGCATAGGGATCGAACTGCGCCTCGGTGGTGCCGATCGCGGCGAGCACGCGACCCCAGTTCGGATCGTTGCCGAAGATCGCGGCCTTGAACAGATTGTTGCGCGCCACGCTTCGGCCGACCTCGACGGCGTCCGCGACGCTCGCCGCGCCGCGCACCTCGATATCGATGTCGTGGCCGGCGCCCTCGGCGTCGCCCTGGAGTTTTCCGGCGAGTTCGTCGCAGACGGAGGCGAGGGCCGCGGTGAACTCGTCATCGGTCGGAGTCGCGCCGCTCGCCCCGCTGACGAGCAGGGTCACCTGATCGTTCGTCGACATGCAACCATCGCTGTCGAGCCGGTCGAAACTCACCGAGGTCGCACGCCGGAGCGCGCGATCCGCCGCTGCATCGTCGATCAGCGCATCGGTCGTGAGGACCACGAGCATGGTCGCGAGCCCGGGGGCGAGCATGCCGGCCCCCTTCGCCATCGCGCCGATTCGCCAGCCGTCGCCCTCGTGCACCGCGGTCTTCTCGACGGAGTCGGTGGTGAGGATCGCGGCCGGCGCCGTCGTGTCGTCGTCGCTCAGTGCGGCGGCGAGCGCGGGCACGTTGCCCACGATCTTGTCGCGGAAGGCCTGGTCGCCCGACCCGATCAGGCCGGTCGAGCAGACGAGGATCTGTTCGGGATCCGCATCGCCGCCGAGCACCGCGGCGACTGCCTCCGCCGTGAGTCTGGTCGTCTGGTAGCCGAAGTCGCCCGTGAAGCAGTTCGCTCCTCCGGAGTTCAGGATCACGGCGCGCGCCGGGCCGCCCTGGGCCACCTTGCGGCTCCACAGGATCGGGTTCGCCTGAGCGCGGTTGCTCGTGAACACGACCGCCGCCGCGCGATGCGGCCCGTCGTTCACGACGAGGGCGAGATCGGGCTTGCCGGTCGACTTCAAGCCGACGGCGATGCCTGCCGAGCGGAAGCCCTGCGGTGCGGTGACGGTCACGGTGCTACTCCATCTACGCTGAGTCCGGTGGTTTCGGGGAGGCCGAGCGCGATGTTCGCGGACTGGATCGCGGCGCCCGCGGTGCCTTTGGCCAGGTTGTCGAGCGCCGCGACGACGACGACGCGACCGGCAGCCTCGTCGATCGCGAGACCGATCAGGCAGGTGTTCGCGCCGAGCGTGTCGGCGGTGCGCGGGAATGCGCCCTCGGGGAGCAGATGCACGAACGGCTCGTCGGCGTAGGCCGACTCCCAGGCCTCGCGTACCTGCACCCGCGTCACTCTCTCGCGGATTCGGGCCGTCGAGGTCGCGAGGATCCCGCGGCTCATCGGCACCAGCACCGGTGTGAAGCTCAGGCTCGGCTCCGCGCTGCCCTCGGGCGCGGCATCCCGGAGCGCCTGCTTGATCTCGGGGATGTGCCGGTGCGTGCCGCCCACCGCGTACGGGTTCGCGGTGCCCATCAGTTCCGCGCCGAGCAGATGCGTCTTCGCCGCTTTGCCCGCGCCGCTCGGACCGACGGCGAGCACGCTCACCAGATCTTGCGGTTCGATGACCCCGGCTGCGATGCCCGGGGCGAGCGAGAGGGCGACGGTGCTCGCGTTGCAGCCCGGGGCGGCGATCCGGGTCGCGCCGCGCAGCGCCTCGCGTTGCTTCACGAGATCGCCGGATCCCGTATCGCGCACCAGCAGCTCGGGCACCCCGTAGCTCCAGGACCCGTGATGCTCGCCGCCGTAGAACGCGGCCCAATCGGTCGCGTCGCGCAGGCGGTGATCCGCACCGCAATCGACGGCGAGGCGCGTGTTCGCGAGCTGCGCGGTGAGCTCACCGGATGCACCGTGCGGCAGCGCGAAGAAGACGATGTCGTGACCGTCGAGGATCTCCGGCTTCGTCTCCTGCAGCGTGAGGTGAGCGAGCGATCGCAGGTGCGGCTGGTGCTCGATGAGCGGGCTGCCCGCGCTCGAGTGACCGGTGACGGTGCGGATCTCGAACTCCGGATGCCCTGCGAGCAGGCGCAGCAGCTCACCGCCCGCGTATCCGGATGCCCCGGCAACCGCCGCACTGAATGCCATGTCCCCGCCTCTCGTCCGACTAATAATCTATCGCGCGCGACAAGGGTGGTCGTGCGGACGGCACGCAGCCCTCCTCGCACCTGCGGGCGGTCTCGCACGGCTGGCCGCCGGCCTTCAGCGCTGCGGTCCGCGATTCGCGTTCCTCGGCCGGCGGCCGCCGCGAAGCTCAGCGCTGGTCGGCGCGCGGCAGTTCCACCAGCTCGCCGCCGGTCTGTGCGAGGCACCATCCGACGCGCTGGGCGTAGAGGGCACGGCCCCGGTCCGAGAGCATCCCGTCGTGAGTCAGGTAGGCGCGCCTCGGCGCCGCATCGAGCACGAAGTCCATGACCTGCGCGATGTTCGACCACGGCGATCCGGCCGGCACTCCCAGGAGATCGGCTGTGAAATCCGGGCGGATCAGCGAGTCGCCGCCCCAGGCGAGCGAACCGTTCACGCGGACCCCGACGTTGTCGATGCCCGGGATGCTGCGATGCAGGATCTCATGACGGCCGCCGTAGAACTCGAGAGCGAAGTCTCCCGCCACCGCAGTATCGCCTCCGGCGACGACGGTGACATTGCCGAATCCGGCTTCGGTGAGTGCGGCCGCCGTGCTCGCGGTGGTGAAGATCGGGAAGGCGTCGCGCTGCACCGCGCGTTCCCGCACCGCGATGACGTTCCGCAAGGTCCAGTGATCGGCGTGCTCGTGCGTGATGACGAGCCCGGCAACCGGGGCTGCCGCGTCGAGCGCAGCACTCAACTCCTGTTCGCTCGAGAAGTCACCGGGATCCAGCACCAGTGAAGTCTCCTCGTGCTCGACGATGAGACCCGCGTGCGACAGCCGAAATCCCTCCATACGGCTGATCCTACGCCCCGATTTTGCATGCGAGCCAGGCATGTGGCAAGATAGACGGGTTGCCTGCTGCAGGCAGCACGGCCCCATCGTATAGCGGCCTAGTACGCCGCCCTCTCACGGCGGTAACGCGGGTTCGAATCCCGCTGGGGTCACCAAGACGAAAACCCCCGCTCAGGCGGGGGTTTTCGCATTTCCACCGAAGAGCGCCGCTCAGGCCTCACCCTACGCGAGGAGCGAGCGAGGCCGGACCACGTGGGGTGCACTTCCCGACTCGCCCCATCACCTCATGGCGCAGCGGGAATCGAACGGTCGTAGGCGCGGATGAGCCGATCGAGGAAACCTGAGACGGCCGAGCGCTCCGCCTCACCCATCGCGGCGATCAGCTCTTCGACTTCGCGGATGAGCGGAGCCACCATCCGCTCGGCCTCTCCCGCAGCCGTCTCGTTCGCCGTGACGATGAGTTTGCGTCCGTCGGAGGGGTGCCGTTCGCGTCGCACATGCCCACGATCCTCCAGCCTGTTGAGAACAAGGGTCATGGCGGCCGTGGAGACCTCGACACGTCGCGCGAGTTCGGTCGGCGTCGCGGGGCCGACCGCGATCAGGTGATCCAGCACTTCGAGTCCCGCCGTGTCGACGTCGAGACGCCGCGCGATCGAGCGCTCGAACCTCTGCTGACGCATCGTGAGCTGCTGCACGCGCGCCCGGATGTCCGACTGATCGGCTCCCGACGCGCTGTGCCGCCCCGCGGGGTCGTAGGCGGGATCGCGCGCCGCATCAGGGCCCGAGGTTGTGACTGTCATCCTCGTCATAATAGTCTCAATACTTACCAAGATTATTGATAATCAAGATTTGAGATGAAATGACCGATTCTTCCGCAGCTCCCTACCGCTGGCGCTGGGCGATCCTCGGCGTGATGCTCGCCGCCGAGATCATGGACATGCTCGATACGACCATCGTCAACGTCGCAGGGCCGTCGCTCGAGACTTCTCTGGGCATGACCACGCTCGGGCTGCAGTGGGTGATCGGCGGCTACGCTCTGGCGCTGGGCGCGGGGCTCGTCATCGGCGGCCGCCTGGGCGATCGCCACGGGCGCCGACGCCTGTTCCTGCTCGGCCTCGCTGTCTTTACACTCGCCTCGCTGATGTGCTCGCTCGCGCCGACGTCCGAGCTGCTCATCGCCTTCAGGATCATCCAGGGAGCTGCAGGCGCACTCCTGCTCCCCCAGGGCCTCGGTCTCTTGCGCGAGAACCTCTCCGGGCGCGAGCTCGCCGCCGCCTTCGGCGTGTTCGGTCCGGTACTGGGGCTCGGCGGCATCCTCGGCCCCGTCATCGGCGGCGGTCTCATCGAGGCCGACCTCTTCGGACTCGGCTGGCGCACCGTCTTCCTCGTGAACGTCCCTATCGGGATCGCCGCGCTCGTCGTGGCCGCACGCATCCTGCCCAGGCGTGCGGGCGACCGCACGGTGACGATCGATCCCGTCGGCGGCGTCATCGTCGTCGCCTCCTCGGGCGCGCTCATGCTCGCGCTGACCTTCGGACCCGAACTCGACTGGCCGGCCTGGGCATGGGCGTGCGTTACCGCCGGCGTCTTGGGCCTCCTCGCCTTCGGAGCTCAGCAGTACGGCTTGCTGCGCCGCGGCGGCGTGCCGCTGGTGACCGCCACCATGTTCCGTCGGCGCGCATACTCGCTGGGTCTCATCGGCATCGCACTGTTCTTCAGCAGCCTCACCGGCACGCAGCTGGTGCTCACCCTCTTCCTGCAGCTCGGCAATGGATTCACTGCGGGCGAAGCCGGACTCGGCAATCTGCCTCTCGCGATCGGATCCGCCGTCGGCGGCGCGCTCAGCGGCGCTTGGCTCGCCGAGAAGATCGGTCGCTCGGTACTGCAGCTGGGTGCCATCGCGCAGATCGCCGGCGCCGCGCTGCTCTGGGTCGAGCTCGGGCAGGCCGGCGAGTTCAGCATCTGGATCATCACACCGGGGATCGCCCTGTTCGGCGCCGGAGGAGGAGCGATCATCGCGGCGCTCTTCAGCACGATCCTCGCCGCCGTGAAGGATGAAGAGATCGGCTCGGCCTCGGGAGTCCTCACCGCGGTGCAGGCGATCGCGAGCGCGCTCGGAGTCGCGGTCTTCACCTCGATCTTCTTCGACACCGCCGACTCCGATTCGCCGGCCGCGGCTTTTCAACGCACACTCGTCGTCCCGGCGATCACGCTGACGGTTTTTCTTGCGCTCAGCTTCGCGTTCCCGCGAAAGGCGAAGGAGGACGCCCACGCGGTCGTGACGGGCGAGTGAGATCGCCGGATGCCCGTCGAGTACCCGGCACCGCTCAGAGATGACGATGCGGTGCCCGCCCCGCCTATTCAGCGACCGGCTTGCCGGTCCGGGCGTCGAAGACGTGCGTCTTGGTCTCGTAGACGCCCTCGACGTCGACGTCGATCACCAGCCTGCCC
>CAMFIY010000165.1 GCA_945952575.1 uncultured Leucobacter sp. | reverse complement strand
GGATCATCCTCTATCGCGAGAACCTGACCGATTTCTGCGCCGACATGGACGAGCTGCGCCGCGAGATCCGCACGACGCTCGTCCACGAGATCGCCCACTTCTACGGCCTCGACGAGGATCGCATCCACGAGCTCGGGTGGGGATGATGGCAGGGACGCACACGGAGCAGAGCGAGGATCAGGATCAGCGCGTCCTCCCCGACCACCCCTGGCAGACAGTGGTGTGGGACGACCCGGTGAATCTCATGTCGTACGTGACGTATGTGTTCCAGAGCCACTTCGGCTTCGAGCGCGAGCACGCCGAGCGCCTCATGCTGCAGGTGCACGAGTCGGGCAGCGCGGTCGTCGCCGAGGGCGCGCGCGAGGCCATGGAGCTGCACGTCGAGGCGCTGCACGGCTACGGGCTGTGGGCCACGGTGCGTCAGGCGGGCTCCGCATGAGACTGATGCCGCTGCCGAGCGGCGGTCTGCGGCTCCGGCTCGATTTCGACGAGGCCCATCTCCTCGATCAGCTGGTCGGGCAGCTGATCGAGCTGCTCCGCAGTCATAGCGGTACCGCATTGGATCCGGATCCGCTGTTCGCGAGTCTCGAGATCGGCGGCTCGGATGCGCCGCCCGACGATCCCGCGCTGGCCCGTCTCTTCCCGGACGCGTACGAGGGGACCCAGGAGTCTTCGCAGTTCCGGCGCGTGACCGAGCAGGGCCTCCTCAACCGCAAGCTGCAGGACGCGCTCGACGTCAGCGGGGCGCTCGGACTCGGTTCGATCCCCGGCCCGGACGCGGAGCCGTCGCCGGTCGAGGTCGAGGTGACCGAGGCGTCGCTGCCCGCCTGGGTGCGAACGCTGACCTCGCTGCGTCTGGCGATCGCCGCCCGCCTGGGTCTCGAGCACGAGCCCGACCACGCACGCCTCTCCGCCGACGAGGAGACACGCGGCACGCTGCTCGTCTACGACTGGCTCGCGGCCATCATCGATTCACTGCTGCGGATGGCCCCGGGCGCCTAGCTCGATGCCTGGGATCACGGCCTCTGCCGGCACCATCCCGGCCGACACGAACTGCGTCAGACGGGCGGCTCGAGCGAGCGCGGATCCACCACATCCTTGCGCGGCGCCAGCAGACGCGCCGACGTCAGCCCCTCGCGACCGAAGCGGCCCGTGACCCGGTCGACGGCCTGATCGATCGCCCTCCAGCCCTCGTCATCGCTCCAGAGCGCCGCCGGATCGCTCCCGGCCGGGATGAGCTGCTCCGTTCGCACGCCAATGAGCCGCACGGGATGCACCGGGCCCCCGCCAGGGCCGGATCCGAGTCCGTCGAAGAGCTCGACGGCGGTCAGATATATGCGCTGCGTCGCGTTCGTCGCCTCGCTGAGCGTGCGGGATCGACTCACGGTCTGGAAGTCGTCGTAGCGCACCTTGATCGCGATCGTGCGAGCGTCGAGTTCGTGGGCGCGCAGCCGCTCCGCGGTGCGGGTGGCGAGCCGCAGCAGCTCGCGCTTGAGAAGGGAGCGGTCCGTCTGGTCGACCGCGAAGGTCTCCTCGTGCCCGATGCTCTTCTCGACGCGCTCGATCTCGACGCGTCGGGCATCTCTGCCGTTCGCGAGCGCGTGCAGGCGATCGGCTCCGGCCCCGCCCACGATGCGACGCAGGCTCTCGAGCGGCTCCGCGGCGATGTCGCCGACCGTGTGGATCGCCCGTCCGTGCAGCGCCTTCGCGGTCGCTTCTCCGACGCCCCAGATGGCCTCGACGGGAAGCGGGTGCAGGAAGTCGAGCGTGCTGCCCGGCGGGATCTCGAGCATGCCGTCGGGCTTGGCCCGCTGAGAGGCGAGTTTGGCGACGTGCTTCGTGCTCGCGAGGCCCACCGAGGCCGGCAAGCCCGTCCGGTCGCGCACGCGCGCCCGGAGCTGGCGCGCGATCTCGACCGGCGGCCCGAAGAGCCGGGTCGTGCCCGCCACGTCCAGGAACGCCTCGTCAATGCTCAGCGGCTCGACCAGCGGGGTGAACTCGTGGAAAATGCCCATGACCTCGCGTGAGGCGGCGCGATACTTGTCGAAATGCGGATCGATGAGGAAGAGTTGCGGGCACAGCTGCTTCGCGCGAGCGACGGGCATCGCCGATCGAACGCCGAAGCGCCTCGCCTCATAGCTCGCACTCGACACGACGGAACGGCTCGTGTCGTGCGCGACCGCGGTCGGTCTGCCGCGGAGGCCCGGCTGATCCAGCAGCTCGACCGAGACGAAGAACGAGTCCATGTCGACGTGCAGGATCGAGGCCTCGTCCCGCCCGTCCTCCGGGTCCGACCCGGGTGTGGATCCTGTTCGTCCGCTCACACTCCTATCGAATCACAGACCGCGGACATGCCGAGCGAAGCCGGCGATCCCGCAGCTGCCCGTCACTCACTCGACTGCGCCGCGCCGCGCCCGCATCGCGCGCTCGAGATCCGCCAGCGCGAGATCCCCGTGCACCGCGGCACCGACGGCGACCCCGGATGCCGCCGCAGCCATGACCATCGCCATCGGATTGCTCGCGTTGCCCGCCGCCCACACCCCGGGGATTCCCGTGGCCCCCGAGGGTTCCACCGGGATGCGGCTCCCGAGCGCATCGCGTTCCGCTCGCCCGCCGAGGGACTCGTAGATCTCGGTGCGCGCGATGAATCTCGGCACGACGACCGCGGCGTCGGCTTCGAACACCCGCCCGCCCTCGATCTCGACTCCGCGCACCTGCGCACCCTCCATGACGAGCCGCTCGACCCGCGGGCGCACGACGGGGACTCCGAGGGCGGTCAGCCGCTCCCACTGCTCCTCGGAGGGATCGGGCGCCTCATGCAGGAACACGGTCACCTGATCGCTGAGTCGGCTGAACAGCATCGCCTGGTGGATCGGGACCTCGCCTCGGCCGAGCACTGCGATCCGCTGGTCGCGCACCTCCCAGCCGTGGCAGAAGGGGCAGTGGAGCACCGAGTGCCCCCACCCCGCCGCGACCCCCGGAATCTCCGGCAGGTCGTCCTCCAGGCCGCCGGCGAGAACGATCCTCCGGGCGTGCACGCGAGGGACGCCGTCGGCCGAATCCACCGTGAACGCATCGATCTGCCCCGTGACGGCCGTCACCAGCCCCGGAAGGATCCTCACTCCGTACGACTCGGCTTCCCGCCGTCCTCGGGCGAGGAGCTCGAGCGGCGACACTCCCTCCTGTCCCAGCAGGTTGTGCGCGCCCGCGGCGGCGGCGTTTCGCGGCGCTCCGGCGTCGATCACCACGACCCTGCGACGCGAGCGCGCCAGCGCGACCGAGGCGGCCAGGCCCGCCGCTCCACCGCCCAGCACGGCCACGTCGACATCGATCCGCTCATCGAGCTCGAGGGTCGCGCGCCCCTCTCCGGCGGCAGGGCGCACCGCTATCAGCATCTCCAGGGTCGAACCGGTCGAGACGCCCGAGCGTCCCGTGGGAAGCGCCTCGATCACCGCGTCGAGCAGCTCAGCCTCCGCACGGGGGAGATCGGTGACGATGCGGTCGCGCACCGATCTGAATTGCGACTCCAGGTGCGCACCGCCGTTTCCCGCATCTCCTCGGACGACGAAGCCGTGCTCGCGTCGTGCCGCGAGGACGAAGCCCGCCTCGGCGAGCAGCTTCGACCACTCGATGGCCGCATACTCGATCGGCATCGACAGCCCCTCCTCCAGCCGCTCCGCGAGTCGGGCTGCGCCGACCTCGGACTCCCCGAACTCGACGCTGACACCGCCCTTCGGCTCGATCAGGACGAGCGCCCCGCCGGCACGGAGCGAGGCGAATGCCCGCCGCAGAGCTCGCGCCGGGTCCTCGAGGTGGTGCAGCGATGACGACGCCCAGATGAGATCGGCTTCTCCGGGGATCGCTGCCGCCCAGTCCCGGTTCAGATCGAGGCGATGCGTCTCGACCCTGGCCGCGACGCCCGCGTTGCGGGCGGTGGAGGCCACCCGATCCAGCAGCTCCGCGGAGACGTCGAACGCGTGCACCCGGGCCGAGGGGAAGCGCTCCGCGAGCGCCGCCGTATCGGCTCCGATCCCCGACCCGAGTTCGAGGATCACCCGAGGCGGAGCGTCCAACGCACGCGCGACCTCCTCCAGTACCGTGGCCCGCAGTGCCGCCCCGAGTCGCGCCTCGCGTTCCAGCCGCGTGACGAGCGCCTCCTCCGGTTCGCGCCAGGGATTCCGCTCGTGTTCACAGTGCGGTTCGTGTTCGTGGTGTCTCTGCGTCATGCTGACGAAGCTATCCGCAGTTTTCGAATTTCTCATACAATCTTGCACATGACGCAAGAAGATACGGAATCGATCGTCAGACAGCGCATCCGCGGACTGCGTTCAGCCCGGGGTTGGACGCTCGATACGCTTGCGGCCCGCTGCTATCTCTCACCGTCGACGCTCAGCCGCATCGAAACCGGGCGGCAGCGAATCTCGCTGGAGCAGCTCGTCGCCATCGCGAAGGCGCTCGGCACCTCGCTCGATCAGCTCGTCGAGCCGGAGGGAGACGAGGACGTGGTGATCCGCCCCGAACCGGAGTCCGCAGGCGGCACGACGTTCTGGCTGCTCTCGCGAGAGCGCGATCGACGCGGGGTGACCATCGCGAAGATGCGCATCGTCGAGGCTCGGGATGTCGGCGAGCCGCGAGTGCATCCCGGGTACGAATGGTTCACGGTGCTCAGCGGCATCGTGCGCCTGCAACTCGGGACGAGGACGATACTCGTGCACCCCGGACAGGCCGTCGAGTTCCCGACGATGACCCCGCATCGCCTCGACGCCCACGGTGGCCCCGCGGAGCTCCTGACGATCTTCGATCACGACGGCGAGCAGGCCCATCTTCCCGGACACCAGCGGCCGCGCAAGCGCGGGGCGCGGCCGCCCGTCGGCTCGATCGGCGAGTCCTGAGGTGCGGGCCGGCTGGACGGATCAGCAGGCCCGCCCCGAAGGACGCGGAGCCCGCTAGGCCTGGCCGGCGCGCTCGAGCACCAGCTCGCGCACCCGCGCGGCGTCGGCCTGTCCGCGCATGGCCTTCATGACCGCACCGATCACGGCCCCCGCGGCCTGCACCTTGCCATCGCGGATCTTGGCCAAGACGTCGGGCTGCTCGGCGAGCGCGGCATCGACGGCCTCGATCAGCGCGCCGTCGTCCGAGACGATCGCCAGACCTCGCTGCTCGACGATCTCGGACGCGGTGCCCTCACCGTCGATGATCCCCTGGATCACCTGACGGGCGAGCTTGTCGTTGAGCGTGCCGGCATCGACCAGCTCGACGACCGAGACCACCTGCGCCGGTGTGATGAGATCCGACGGCACCGACGAGCGCTCGTTCGCGATACGGGCGATCTCGCCCGTCCACCACTTGCGCGCGGTCTGCGCGGGCACGCCCGCGGCGACCGTCGCCTCGATGGTGTCGAGCAGGCCGGCGTTGACCACGTCGCGGAACTCGAACGCGCTGAACGCCCAGTCCTCGCGCAGGCGCCGACGCCGCACGGTCGGGTGCTCGGGAAGCCGGCCGCGCAGTTCCTCGACCAGCTCGCGCGACGGCGTCATCGGCGCGAGATCGGGCTCGGGGAAGTAGCGGTAGTCGTCCGCATCGCTCTTCGGCCGCCCGGGCGAGGTCTCCCCCGTGTCCTCGTGCCAGTGCCGAGTCTCCTGCGTGATCGAGCCGCCGTCGGCGAGGATCCGCGCCTGTCGCTGGATCTCGAAGCGCACGGCCCGCTCGACCGATCGCAGCGAGTTCACGTTCTTGGTCTCGGTCCGCGTGCCGAGCACCGACATCCCGGCCTCCTCGTTGCCGCGCGGGCGCAGCGAGACGTTGGCATCGCAGCGCAGGTTGCCTCGCTCCATCCGCGCATCCGAGATGCCGAGCGCCACGACGATCTCGCGGATGGTCGCCACGTAGGCAGCCGCGATCTCCGGCGTATCCGCTTCACCGCCGAACACGGGACGGGTCACGATCTCGACCAGGGGCACCCCGGCACGGTTGTAGTCGACCAGCGAGTACTCGGCGCCCTGGATGCGCCCGGTGGATCCGCCGACATGGTTCAGCTTGCCCGCATCCTCCTCCATGTGCGCGCGCTCGATCGGCACGTGCACGACGCGCCCCGACTCCAACTCGATCTCGACGGAGCCGTCGAAGGCGATCGGATCGTCGTATTGCGAGATCTGGTAGTTCTTCGCCATATCGGGGTAGAAGTAGTTCTTCCGCGCGAATCCGGAGACCTCGGCGATCTCGCAGCCGAGCGCGAGGCCCAGGCTGATCGAGTGCCGTACGGCCTGCTCGTTCACGACCGGGAGTGAGCCGGGGAGGCCCAGGCAGACCGGGGTGAGAT
>CAMFIY010000164.1 GCA_945952575.1 uncultured Leucobacter sp. | reverse complement strand
GAGATTCATGAGCGTCTCGTGGGCTCGGAGATGTGTATAAGAGACAGGCGCCGAGCGCTCGCGGCCGCCGGCTCCGCGGGCTCTGAGACGGCGGAGGGATCCAGCGCGCACGCGAGCGCGGAGGCGCCGGACGCCGTGGCCATGAAGCCGAGCCGCGCCGATCGCTTCTTCGGCGGCTGGGTGCGCGCGGTGACCGCGAAGCCGATCATCACGATCCTCGTCGTGCTGATCGGGCTCGGCGCCGCGACCGTTCCCGCGCTCAGCCTGCGCCTCGCTCTTCCCGGCGCGGAGACGCTGCGGGCCGACGATCCGGCGCGCGTCACCTACGAGCTCACGGGCGAGCACTTCGGCGCGGGTGCGAACGGCCCGCTGCTGCTGACCGGATCCATCATCACGAGCACCGATCCGCTGCAGCTCATGGACGACCTCGCCGCCGAGGTGCGCGCGCTCCCCGGCGTCGCCGAGGTGCCGCTCGCCACCCCGAACCGGGGAGCCGACACCGGCATCATCCAGGTGGTGCCCGAGGACGGGCCGCAGTCTGAGAGCACGGCGCAGCTCGTCTCCGAGCTCCGGGCGCACCACGACGAGTGGGAGCAGAAGTACGGCGTCAGCCTCGCCGTCACCGGCTTCACCGCGGTCGGCATCGACGTCTCGCAGCTGCTTTTCGAGGCTCTGCTGCCGTTCGGGATCCTGGTCGTCGGGCTCTCGCTGATCCTGCTGGCCATCGTGTTCCGCAGCATCTGGGTGCCGATCAAGGCGACGCTCGGCTATCTCCTCTCGGTCGGCGCCGCGTTCGGCGCGGTCGTCGCGGTGTTCCAGTGGGGGTGGTTCGCGGATCTGCTCAACGTGCACCACGCCGGGCCGGTGCTGAGCTTCATGCCGATCATCCTGATGGGCGTCCTGTTCGGCCTCGCGATGGACTACGAGGTGTTCCTCGTCTCGCGGATGCGCGAGGAGGTCGTCCACGGCGCCGACAGTCGCACGGCGATCCGTCGCGGGTTCATCGGCTCGGGGCGCGTGGTCACCGCGGCGGCGATCATCATGTTCGCCGTCTTCGCGGCGTTCGTTCCCGAGGGCGATCCGAGCATCAAGGTGATCGCGCTCGGCCTCGCGGTGGGCGTGTTCGTCGACGCGTTCGTCGTGCGGATGACGCTCGTGCCCGCCGTGCTGCAGCTGCTCGGCGACCGGGCCTGGCGGATGCCTCGCCGGCTCGACCGCCTGCTCCCCGCGTTCGACGTGGAGGGCGAGGGCCTCGCGCGCGAGCTCGCCCACGAGGGCTGGCCCGCGGACGCGCCCGATGCGCGGATCGCGAGCTCCCGGCTCGTGCTGCCGAGCGGTCTCGCGGTGCCGGATCTCCGCGTCGGCGGACTGACCTCGAGCGGCGGCCAGGCGCTGCGGCTCGATCCGTCCGATCCCGTCTCGCTGCCGCTCGCCGCCGTCTTGAGCGGCCGGGGTGCGCTGAAGACCGGAACGCTCATGGTCGCCCGGCTGCTGCTGCCCGAGCGGGCGGCGACGCTGCGCTCGCGCTCGGCGTGGGCGACGCCGGAGACGATGGAGCAGGCGATGGCGGAGGATCCCGAGCTGATCGTGCTGGATCTCCGTGCGAGCGGCGAGGCCGCGGGCAATCTGCGCGCCGCCGAGCAGGCGGAGGCGGTGCGCGCGCTCCTGAACGCGCGGGCCGTGCTCGCCGGGCGCGGGGATGAGCCGGCGACGACCGTGGTCGTGCTCGGCACGCAGGATCAGGCGGCCGCCGTGCTTCCCGGCGGAGTCGCCGTCGTCACCCCGGTGCGAGGCGCGTCCGAGCCTCTCGATCGGCGCGGCTCCGAGCCGGATCCGGAGTCCGCCGATCCGGCATCCGCCGCACTCGCCACGAACACGCACGCATGGAACGGAATCGACCGATGACCCGCACGCTGGAGCGCCTGAACGGCCGCCGCAGGATCGACTGGAGGACCCTCACCGGCCTCCTGCTGGTGCCGCTCACCATCGCGGGCGCGCTGATCTGGGGGCTCTGGAACCCCACCGACCGTCTCGATACCGTCACCGCGGCGGTCGTGAACCTCGACGAGCCCGTGGAGGTCGACGGGCAGACCGTGCCGATGGGTCGCGTGCTCGCGGCCGAGCTGATCGGCGGCGGGTCGACCGATGGATCCGCGGACTCCGGATCCGCCTCGAGCGACGGCACCGACCCGCAGCAGAACTACACCTGGCTGCTCACCGACGAGAGCGACGCGGCGGCCGGTCTCGACGACGGCCGCTACACCGCGGTCATCACGATCCCGAAGGGCTTCTCGCGGGCGGCGACCTCGGTGTCGAGAGGAGCCGATGAGGCCGAGCGGGCGACGATCGATGTGCAGACGAGCGAGCGCGGGCGGCTGCTCGACGCGGCGCTCGCGAACATCGTCACGACGACGGCGACGAGCGTGCTCAACGAGCGGCTGGGCACGCAGTACGTCGGCCAGGTCTTCGTCGGCATGAAGGAGCTGGGCGCCGGCGTCGCGAAGGCGGCGGACGGCGCGTCGAAGCTCGCCGACGGCGGATCCAAGCTCGCCGACGGAGCCGACGGGCTCACCGACGGAGCCGCGCAGCTCGCCGACGGCACCGCGCAGCTCTCGGACGGTGTGGGGCAGCTGGCGAGCGGGGCGTCCCAGCTGGCCGACGGGACGAAGAAGCTCGCGGGCGGTTCGAAGAAGCTTGCGGCTGGGGCGAAGCGGGCGGCCGAGGGCGGCACGGAGCTCGCGACGGGCGTCAAGACCTACACCCGGGGCGCCGCTGCCGCGATCGACGGCCTGCAGCAGGGCGGTCTCGCTGCCGTCGGTCCGCTCACGCAGTACCGCGACGCGATCGCCGCCGACCTGATCCCGATGCCCGATGCCGCGGCGAAGCAGCAGGCGATCGACGGCCTGAATCAGCTCATCGGCAGCCTCACGTCCGCAGGGACCGACGATCCGAAGCACAATCCGCTCACCAAGCTGAAGCTCGGCGGCCCCGAACTCGCGCAGGGCGCGGCGAAGTCCGCGCGGGGGCAGCGCCAGCTCGCCGCCGGGCTCGCCGAGTCGTCGAAGGGCACCCTGAAGCTGTCGACGGGCGCGTCGGGTCTCGCCGACGGCGTCGGCGCACTCGCGGCGAAGACCCCCGAACTCGCGACCGGCGCATCCCAGCTCGCGGACGGGACGTCGAAGATCGCGACCGGCGTGCGCGGCACCGCCGACGGGGCGAAGCAGCTTGCGGGCGGCCTCGAGCAGGCCTCCGTTCAGGTGCCCGATACGACCGAGGCGCAGCGGACGAAGCTCGCCGAGACGATGGTCCGCCCGGTCGAGACGGTCGGCGCGTCGGATCAGCTCTTCAACGCGGCGGGCGTGCCGCTCTTCGCGGGCATCGCGCTCTGGGGCGGGGCCTTCGCCGCGTTCCTCGTGCTCGCACCGCTCTGGCGGCGCACGCGGGAGGCCGCGCGCGGGGTCGGATTCGTCACGCTGCGCAGCGCGGTGCCGGCGCTCGCCGTCGGCGCGGCGCAGGGCGTGCTCGTCGGGCTGATCCTGCCGCCGCTGCTCGGCTACGACTGGGGCCAGGGTTTCGCGTTCTTCGGGCTGTCGGTGCTCGCTGGGGTGGCGTTCGCGCTCGTGAACCAGGGCCTCTCCGCGCTGCTCGGCGGGATCGGCCGGTTCCTGGCCTTCGCACTGCTCGTGGTCGCGTTCGCGATCGGCGTCGTGTCGACGGCCCCGCCGCTGCTCCAGACGATCGGCGACGCGAGCCCGGTGGGCGCGCTGTTCGCGGGCTTCCAGCCGATCGCGATGGGCACGAGCGGGGTCGGAGGGGCAGTGGCGCTCCTGGTGCTCTGGGGTCTGGGCGGACTGCTGCTGACGGCGTTCGCGGTGATGCGCACGCGGGCCCGGTCTCTGAGCGACCATTCCCCGGGCTTCTCGACGGGCCCGGCCGCGACGGATCGCGCGGAGGCGTAACACCGATTCACGGGTTCGGTCGGAGCGCACCCGGTCGGCGAGGCTCGAGTAGGGTGCAGGCATGACGACCGACGCGGCATCCGCACCCTTCGCCTGGACCTCCGAGGTCGGACGCGGGGCGTGGATCGCCGAGGGGCTCGACGGCGACTGGGATGACGAGCTCCGCCGGTGGGGTCCCGCACTCGGCGACATCGTTCCCGTCGGCTTCGACGCGCTGATCCGCGTGCTGCACCCGTTCTCACGGGATCGTCCGGCGACCGGATCCTGGGCGGACTACTGGCGTTTGGAGGCCGAGGCCGGGGTCTCCGGCGACTGGGACGAGCTGCCGGGAATCACCGATGAGCTCGTCAGCTGGCGGGCCGCCGCCGAGGCGCACGGGGGTGACCTGCGCCCGGGCTCCCTGGCGTTCCGCCTGCTCGGCTTCGAGGAGTACGGCCGGCAGCCGGACGGCACCGAGGTCAATGCGGACGGTTGGCGGTACGGGCTGCCGGCCGAGGGAGATCTGGAGCCCGAGTCGCTCGCAGCGGTCGCACGAGTGCTCGCCGAGCACACCGGCACCCCGGCGCGCGGGATCGCCGCGGTGTGGGAGGGCTGGGGCGGGCTCGTGAGCGCTCAGGGGGTCGGCTTCTTCGGCTGGCCGGGAGACTCGCGACTGCCGCTGCCCGTTTGGGCGGAGCGGCTGCGCGTGCGGGTGTGGAATCGCACGTTCGACTTCCGCATGCGTCGACAGCGCTTCGGCCTGCGGGCTGCGCTCCACGCTGTGCTCCTGCCCGGCGTGGATCAACCCGACGGCAGCGGCGTGCTGCCGAGGGAGGCCGCTGCCGGTCTCCGGCTCGAACTGCCGAATCGCGCCTACATCTGCTTCGAGGCCGGGATCGCGGACTTCGCCGTGGCCGAGGGGCCCGGCGGCTGGTGCTCGCGTGCGCCGTGGATCGACGGGGAGGACCTCCTCGGCGCCTGCCAGGGTCCGAATCTGATCTGGCCCGAGGATCGCGCGTGGTTCCTCATCAGCGAGATCGACTTCGACTCGACGCTGATCGCGTGCTCCCGCGCGTGCGCCGATGCCCTGCTCGCCGCCTCCGGGGTCGAGGCAGTGGAGATCACGCGGGACACCCCGCTCTGGGATGCGGAGGATTAGAAGCGCGGATCCGGGTCCGCCCCTCGCGCAACCTTGCGCCAGTGATCCGCCGCCTGCGCCGGATCACGGCACGCGGCGGATCCACTCCTCGGTCGAGAACTTGGTCGCGACGAGATCCTCGGCCTCCGCGTACTCGGCGTCGGTGAGCTCGCCCGCTTCGCCGCCGTGGCGCTGCACGAACACCTCGAGCATGTGCTGGATGATCTCCTCGCGCGGCAGCCCGGTCTGGCTGCGCAGCGGGTCCACCCGCTTCTGGGCGCTCGTCGTGCCCTTGTCGCTCAGCTTCTCGCGGCCGATCCTGAGCACCTGGGTCATCGCCTGAGCATCCATGTCGTAGGCCATCGTCACATGGTGCAGCACCGCGCCGCTCGCGAGCCGCTTCTGCGCGGCGCCGCCGATCTTGCCGTGCGGGCTCGTGATGTCGTTGAGGGGCTGATACGAGGCGTCGATCCCGAGCGACCGCAACGCCTCGAGCACCCACTCGTCGAGGAATGCGTAGGACTCGCCGAACCCCATCCCCTGCACCAGCTCGCCGGGCGCGTAGATCGCGTAGGTGATGGACGCCTCGGGCTCCATGTACATGGCGCCGCCGCCCGAGATGCGCCGCACGAGCTGCGCGCCGCGCGCCGCGAGCTGCTCCTCGTCCACCTCGTTGCGCACCGACTGGAAGCTGCCGATGATCACCGCCGGGCGATCCCACTCCCAGATGCGCAGCGTCGGGCCGCGCTCGCCTCGGCCGACCTCGGCCGTGAGCACCTCGTCGAGGGCGGCGTTCGCCATGGGCGAGATCGGTCGGGTGCGCAGGATCTCCCAGTCGTAGTCGCGCCACTGCGCGGCGCCCGTCAGCGCTCGCCGGATCGCGACCCCGATCGCCTCGGGCGTGACGCCGAGCATCTGGGCCCCGGCCGGCAGCCGGTGCTGGATGGCGGAGGCGATCTGCTCGATCGTCGCGTCGGAGCCGAGCCCGTTGACGGCCGCGTTGATGTGCTCGAGTGCGTCATCCGGCTCGAGGAAGAAGTCGCCGCTCAGCCGGAAACCGGCGATGAATCCGTCATCCAGGTCGAAATCGACGACGACGAGCTTGCCGCCGGGCACCTTGTACTCACCGTGCTGGGTCATGCGCCCAGGCTACTCTTGCTCGGCTCGGCTCGGCTCGGCTCCCTCCGCCGGCTGCTCAGCCGTCGAGGGCGAGGCGGTCCTGCAGCCAGGTGACGATGTCGGCGTAGACCTGTCTCTTATACACAT
>CAMFIY010000163.1 GCA_945952575.1 uncultured Leucobacter sp. | reverse complement strand
GGGGGGGGGGGGGGCGCGGGGGGGGGGGCTGGGCGTCGGCCCCGGGCGCATCCTCGTGCTGGGCGAGGGCGCCGGCGGCGGGCTGTGCGCGGGGACGGCGCTGCTGGCCAGGGACCGGGGGTTCCCCGTGCTCGCCGGACAGGGACTGATCTGCCCCATGATCGACGACCGCAATGCGACGCTCTCGAGCCGGCAGCACCAGGACATCGCCATCTGGCCGGGATCCTTCAACGAGACGGGCTGGAACGCCCTGGTCGGCGCCGGGAACCGGGGAACGGACCGGGTGTCGCCGTATGCCTCGCCGACGCGCATGGCCGACCTCTCCGGACTGCCGCCGGCCTACATCGAGGTCGGGTCGGCCGAGGTGTTCCGGGACGAGAGCGTCGACTACGCGACACGGATCTGGGCGGTCGGCGGTGAGGCCGAGCTGCACGTCTGGGCCGGCGGGTTCCACAGCTACCCGGACTTCGTCCCGACCGCCGCCGTCTCCCGGGCCACGATCGAGGCGCGGCGCAGCTGGGTCGCACGGGTGCTCCGCCTGCAGGTGTGAGCCGCCAAGCAGGACGCGGGATCCGCCCCGTTCGGGCGGATCCCGCGTCACCCGCGTCCGCGTCAGTCGTGGCTGGTGTACTTCGGCGAGAGCGAGAGCGCGCTGAAGCGGAACGGGCGGTCGACGCGGTTCCAGCCGAGCGGGCAGTGCAGGGTGCCGGCCGGGATGTAGACCGAGCCCGAGGTCGTGATGATGTGCCGCTCGCCTTCGATCTCCATGTAGATCTCGGCGCCGAGGTCGCGCGGGTCGTCGGGGTTCGAACCCGTCCAGATCAGCACCTCGTCGTAGTCGTGCACGTGCGGGTTCACCCAGTGGCTCGGGTGGTCGCTCTCCTTCACCCAGATGTGGCTCATGTTGATCTGGCTCTCGGGCAGGATGTCGCCGTGCTGCACCCAGAACCCCTCGCCGAGGTTGGTGGGCTTCTCGAGGCCCGCGGCCTCGCCCTCGTTGCTCATCTCGCCCTCGCGGATGATCGGCATGTCCCGCACGAAGAGGTGCTCGTACTGACTCGTCATTCCCGATTCCTTTCGTCGGTATCTGCGGATCCGGCTCCCGTGCCGGCCCGCCTGCGGCTGACGCCTATCCTCGACGCTAGGGATCGGGGCGCCCGCGGGCAACGCTCTCGACGCGACCCTTCCCGGTCGGTCAACTGCCCTGCACGAGGTGGCGATTCCCGAGCGCGGGCCGGGCGTCGAGACGGCCGCCCCGCGGCTACCGCGCCGGGCGGCGCTGCCAGACACTCCAGAGCGGGCGATAGCCCATCCGGCACCAGAACGGCCCCGAGCGCGGGTTCAGCGCCGAGTAGTTGAGCAGGATGCGGTCGTACCCGGCCTCTTCGAGCCGACCGTGCCCGAAATCGACGATCGCCTCGCCGATGCCGCCGCCGCGCACGCCGGGGCGGAGATACATCGCCTGGACGAACGCCACGGGGCCGCCGCCCGACACGCGCTCGAGATGCCGATCCTTGCCGACCTCGATGCTCAGATACCCCACGTCGACGCCGCCCTGCGCGGCGATCCAGGTCCAATCCAGATCCTCCGAGAGGCGCTCCTCGATGCCCGCCCGCAGCGTGTCCGTCGCGCCCGGGCGCGCGGTCACCCCGCCGTGCTGGGTCTCGTGCTCCAGGAGTTCGGTGTCCATCTCGGCGATCAGCCCGGCATCCGCGAGCGTCGCCGGGCGCAGCGAGACGCCCGTGCGCTCCAGCCGCTCGAGTGCCCCGGTCGCGTCCGCGGCCCGGCGCGTGATGCGGATCGCCTCGATGTCGACGACGGCGAAGCCCTGCGAGAGCAGCGGGCGCACGAGACTCGAGTCGCGGCTCGGCACCGTCACCGTCAGCGCGGAGTCCCAGTCGGAGGTGTCCCCGCCGGGCGCCGGCCCGGCGAGCTCGGGCCGCACCTCGGCGATCCACTCCGCGAGCATCTCCTCGACGGCCTCGGCGTCGCCGTCCCAGCGCAGCTCGAGCGCGGCGCGGCGGGCCGCACCCCAGATGGCCTCGGCGTCCGCTTCGGCGAAGCGCTCGACCGTGCTCGCGCCGTACGCGTGCGCAGGATCGCCGGCGACAAGCAGCCGGGCGCCGTCCGCGAAGCCCCGCTCGGGCAGCTGCGGATCGATCGCGCGATCCCGCTCCCCCATCGCGCGGAGCGCGCTCTCGTCGACCTCGCTCGCCGTGATCCTCGTGACCGTCATCTCTCGTCGCTCCTTCGCGCGGTTCCGGCAGTTCGGGCGGAGTGGATCCGCGCCCAAGAACCGAGGCTAGTGCCCGCGCGGTGCGCGGGATTGACTTTGCGGGTAGAAGTGTTGTGCGCCTCGGCATGGGCGCTTGAGCCGGCCCGGCGCCGTGCCGGAGACTGGAGCCACCAGGGCGGACGGAAAGGATGCGGACGTGGGCAATCGCGAGATCATCGAGGCGCACTATGCGGCCGGGGCGCAGGGCGACCTCGCCGGGATGATGGCCGACTTCGACCCGCGGATCCGCTGGGTCGAGGCCGCCGGCTTCCCCCTCGCCGGCGCGTACGTGGGGCCGGAGGAGATCGGCAGCCGCGTCTTCGCCGTGATCGCCGGGGAATGGGACGGCTTCGGGATGCGGGTCGACGAGCTGCACGAGGACGGGGACACCGTCATCGCCATCGGCCGGTACGTCGCCACGCACCGCCGCAGCGGGCGGGCGCTCGACGCGCGCACCGTGCACATCTGGCGCCTCACGGGCGGCCGGATCACCGGCTTCGAACAGCTCACCGACACACGACTCGTCGCCGAGGCGGCGGAGGGAGACGCAGCATGACCGAGACCGCGAAGACGCAGCGCCGGGACGACGCCTATCCGGGGACGCCCTCCGGCCGGAAGGCGCGCGACCTGGGCCTGTCCATGGGCTCGCTGCCGAACGGCCCGCGCAATGCGATCACCGACGTGGCGGGCGTGCGCGTCGGCCACACCACGCTCATCTCCGGCGAGGGCGAGCTCGTCCGCGGCGAGGGTCCGGTGCGCACGGGCGTGACCGTCGTCATCCCGGGCGAGGATCCGTGGAAGCACCCGCTCTACGCGGCGCCGCACCGCCTGAACGGCAACGGCGAGATGACCGGCCTCGAGTGGGTGCGCGAGTCGGGCCAGCTGACGAGCTACATCGGCCTCACCAACACGCACAGCGTCGGCGTGGTCCGTGATGCGCTGGTCGCGCACGAGGGCACGACGCGACCGGCCGGCGAGGACTACTGGTCCCTGCCCGTGGTCGCCGAGACCTGGGACGGCGCGCTGAACGATCTGAACGGCTTCCATGTGAAGCCCGAGCACGTCTTCGCAGCCATCGAGAGCGCCCACGACGGGCACGTCCCCGAGGGCAGCGTCGGCAGCGGCACCGGCATGATCGCGCACGGATTCAAGGGAGGGATCGGCACGGCCTCGCGCGTCGTCGCGGAGAAGGACGGCGGGTACACCGTCGGGGTGCTCGTGCAGGCGAACCACGGCCGCCGCGACCGGCTCGCGATCGAGGGCACGCTCGTCGGCCCCGCGATCGAGCTGCCGAGCGACGCCGAGACCGGCGGCGGGGACATCCCGGATGCCCGCTTCAGCCACTCCCTGCCCGAGGGCAGCGGATCCATCATCGTGATCGTCGCGACCGACGCCCCCCTGCTGCCGCACCAGTGCGCGCGGCTGGCGCAGCGGGCGACGCTCGGGATCGGCCGCCTCGGCGGCGCCGGCGAGAACGGCAGCGGCGACCTGACGCTGTGCTTCTCGACGGGCAGCGGGGAGATCCCGGCCGGCTTCGGCGGCGAGGACGGGCCGCTCACCTACCCTCTCACCGCGCTCAGCAACGACCGGATCGATCCCCTGTTCTACGCCGCGATCGAGGCGACGGAGGAGGCGATCGTGAACGCGATGCTCGCCTCGGACACGATGGTCGGCATCAACGGGGCAACCCGCTACGGGCTGCCGCACGATCAGCTGAAGCGCCTGCTCGGCGTCGCGTAGTCCGGGGCGGCGGATCCCGCGCGGTTCGCGGACGGACCCCCGGGCGGTTCCCGGTCCGTTCCCGACCGTCGACACGAGTCGTTCTGCTCGATCCGAGCCGAATGTCCGGGATACCTGCGACCTCGTCGTCGACATGAGTCGTGTCGACGGGGGCGAGGGGAAGGCGAGGTCGGGCTCAGGATCGGGCGGCGAGCGGCAGGGTGATCGTGAACTCGGCGCCGGTGCCGGTTGCCGCGCCTCCGCGGTTCCGCGCTGCGAGCGTGCCGCCGTGCCCCTCGGCGACCGCCTGGGCGATCGACAACCCGAGCCCGGTTCCGCCGGCATCCCGGGAGCGGGAGGCGTCGCCCCGGGCGAAGCGATCGAAGACGCTCGGCAGCAGCTCGTCGGGGATCCCCGGCCCGTCGTCCGAGACGGTGACGACGGCGGATCCCGCACGGTCCCCCGCGGTCGCCTCGGCGCCGGCGGCCGCGCCGGCCGCGGAAGCCGCGGTCGCGCCGTCATCCGCAGCCGCCCGCAGCCGGACGGACACGGTCGTGCCCGCCGGGGTGTGCAGACGCGCGTTCGTCAGGAGGTTGTCGAGCACGCGGCGCAGCTCGGGCGAGGATCCGAGGACGGTCGCCGGCCGATCGCCGAGGTCGAGAACCCATCGGTGCTCCGGCCCGGCCATGCGCGCCGCGGCGACGCTCTCGGCGACGACGAGCGCCAGGTCGACCGGTGCCGTGCTGCGCTGCTCGGGGTGCTGCGCCGTCGCATCGAGCCGTGCGAGCAGCAGCAGCTCATCGATCAGCGCCCCCATCCTGAGGCTCTCCGACTCGACGAGCATGGCCTTGTCGCGCAGCTCCGCGGCGTCGATGTCGGCACGGGTGAACAGCTGCGCGTACGCGCGGATCACCGTCAGCGGAGTGCGCAGCTCGTGGCTCGCATCCGCGACGAAGCGCCGCATCGTCGACTCGCTCGCCTCGCGCTGCGCCAGTGCCCGCTCGACGTGGTCGAGCAGGTCGTTCAGCGCGGCGCCGACCTGGCCGACCTCGCTCGTCGACGCGATGTCGCGCTCGTCGACGCGCTCGCTCATCCGGACCTCGCCGCGGTCGAGCGGCATCGACGTCACAGCGGCCGCGGTGTCGGAGACCCGGCGCAGCGGCCGGAGCGCCCGGCCCATCGCCAGAGCGGCGGCGAGCACGGCGAGCAGCACGGCCACCAGGCCGACGACGGTGAACACGAGCGCGAGCCAGTCGGTCGATGCGTTCACGGTGTTCAGCGGAGCACCGACGACCACGACGGTGCCGTCGCTGCGCGGCCCGGCCGCGACCCGGTACTGACCGAGCGATCCGCCGAGATCGATCGTGCTGGGCTCGGTCTGATGCGCGGCGTCGGAGAGCCGCTCCTTCTGCGCGGCGCTCAGCTCGTGCCGCGTGCCCGAGGAGTCGACCCAGCCGCCGACGGTGAACCGGCCGTCCGTGAAGACGGCCGTGACGGTGTCGGGAGGCTGGCCCGGGATGCCGACGAAGTCGTTGGGAACGCCCGAGCCGGAGCCCGTACCCGACCCTCCGCCGAGCGGCGGAGGAATGCGACCCGCCCGCGCCACGGCCATCGAGACCTGGTGATCGACGCGATCGACCAGGTAGCCGTGCAGCGACAGCACCGAGACCAGGCCGATCACGATGCTGGCCGCGGCGACCAGCGCCGACGCGATCAGGATCACCCGCAGGCGCAGGCTGGGCGCGCGCCTCATCCGGCACCGCCGGCGTTCTGGCCGCCGCCATCGCCGTCGCCCGAGGGTCCTGCACCGCCGGAGCCGCCGGTGCGCAGCACGTAGCCGACTCGCCGCACGGTCTCGAGCCGCACGGATCCCCCGGCCGCGAGCTTCCGCCTCAGGCTGCCGACGTAGACCTCGACCAGGTTCGAGTCCGATCCGAAGTCGTAGCCCCACACGGCTTCGAGGATGCGCGGTTTGCCGAGCACCCGATCGGGGTTGTTCGCGAAGAGGAGCAGCAGCTCGAACTCGGTCGGCGTGAGCTCGAGCTCGGCCGCGTCGAGCGTCGCAGAGCGCGCGGCCTGATCGATGGCGAGCCCCGCGGCCCGGACCACCGCGGCCCGCGGCTGCACGATCGTGGGCGCGGTCCGGGCGAGGGCGCGCGCACGCGCCTGCAGTTCGGCGACGTCGAAGGGCTTCGGCAGATAGTCGTCGCCGCCCGCACGGAGCCCGGCCACCCGGTCGTCGTAGCCGTCGAGCGCCGTGAGGAACAGCACGCGCATGTCGGGACGGATCGCACGCACCCGTTCGAGGGTCTCGAAGCCGTCGATCCCCGGCATCATGATGTCGAGCAGGATCAGGTCGGGCAGGAACTCC
>CAMFIY010000162.1 GCA_945952575.1 uncultured Leucobacter sp. | reverse complement strand
GGTGGAGGGCTGGCTCGAGGCGACCGGCTGGAAGCCGGAGCGCCTCTTCCCGCTGCCCGGCAGCCCCCGCGTGCTGGTCGCGACGGCGGTCGAGCGTGACTAGCGAGCGCGGACGGGCGAGGGATCTCGGGATCGCGATCGGCGACCTGCCGACCGGGCCGAACAATGCGATCACCGATGTGCCCGGCGTGCGCGTCGGGCATGAGACGATCATCCGCGGCGGGGGCCGACGCATCGCCGGCGAGGGGCCGGTGCGCACCGGTGTCACCGTCGTGATCCCGAACGACGAGCCGTGGCGCCTGCCGGTCTTCGCCGGGTCGCACCGGCTCAACGGCAACGGGGAGATGACCGGCCTCCAGTGGGTGCGCGAGTCGGGCATGCTCACGAGCTACATCGGCATCACCAACACGCACAGCGTCGGCACGGTGCGGGACGCACTGGTGGCCCACGAGGCCTCCCGTCGCGAGCCCGGCGAGCTCTTCTTCTCGCTCCCCGTGGTCGGCGAGACCTGGGACGGGATCCTCAACGACGTCAGCGGCTTCCACGTCGGGCGCGAGCACGTCTTCGCCGCGATCGGCCGGGCCGAGGGCGGCCCGGTCGCCGAAGGCGCGGTCGGCGGCGGCACCGGCATGATCTGCCACGGCTTCAAAGGCGGCATCGGCACCTCCTCCCGGCAGGTGTCCGTCGGCGGCGAGGGCTTCACGGTGGGCGTGCTGGTGCAGGCGAATCACGGTTCGCGCGACCGGCTCGCGATCGACGGCGTCCCGGTCGGCGAGCTGTTCCGGCACGAGCTCGGGCCCGAGCCGGACCTCTTCGCGGACCTCCCGCCGGGCACCGGATCGATCATCGTCATCGTGGCGACCGATGCGCCGCTGCTCCCCGGCCAGTGCGAGCGGCTCGCGCAGCGCGCCGGCCTCGGCATCGCCCGGACGGGGGGACTCGGAGAGAACGGCAGCGGAGACATCTTCCTCTGCTTCGCGACCGGCAACGAACGGATCCCCGCAGGCTTCGACCAGAGCGACGCCAATGCCTTCGCCGACATCCGCGTGCTCTCGAACGAGAAGATCGATCCGCTCTTCGCCGCGACCGTCGCGGCGACCGAGGAGGCGATCCTGAACGCGCTGTTCGCGGCCGAGACCATGGAGGGGGCCGACGGGGTGACGGTCGACGCGATCCCGTCGGATCGCGTGCGCACCTACCTCGAGCGCTACCGGGTGCCCCACGAGCAACGCACGGTCCGCGTGACCGCCGCGGATCCTGCCGGGGTGGATCCTACGGCTGCGTGAGCTGGTGCAGGAGGAGCTCGAGCAATTCCTCCTGCACCTCGGTCGTGCTGACCTCCGGCGCCAGGATGCAGAGCACGTTCGCGCCCGAGTTGAGCAGCATGATGTTGCTGATGACGGTCTCGTTCGCGAGCGTCGTGCGGATCTCGCCGCTCGCTCGTCCCTCCTCGAGATATCCCGCCAGGGCACTGCGCCATTCCTCGATGTGGCGGCCGAAGAGCTCCGCGAGATCCGGGTTCGAGACCGCGTGGTCCCAGAAGCCGAGCTGGATCCTCCCGGCGAGGACGCGGGACTCGTCGAGGGGCAGCGCAGCGGTGCAGTGCGCGCGGATCGCCGCGATGCCACGCTTGCCCGTGACGGCCGTGAGGATCGCGCGCTCCATCATGCCCAGGCCGCGCTCGTAGGCGTCCTTGATGATCTGATCCTTGCCCGAGAAGTAGTGCTTCAGCGCGCCGTTCGCGAAACCGGCGCGCGCAGCGATCTCACGCATGGTCGCCGCCTCGATCCCGCCTTCGACGATCAGCTGCCAGGTGACGTCCACGATGTCGGCGCGCCGTTGGTCGTGATCGATGATCTTGGGCATGTCGGATCCTCCGCCGTAGTTTTCCTCCATTGTAGAAGAAAAGCCGGCGCCGCAGCCGGAACGAGCGGACCGGGCCGGCGGAGCGGTTCGGCTCGAAGAGGGTGAAATCGAGGGTGAGATTGGTCCGCGAGCGGTGAACCGGCCCTCGCGATTATGGGAAACCCATACTCTTACTCTGATCTACATCGTTGTTTCTCCGAGCGCCGTAGATCGGGCAGAGCTCGGAACGCTATGGGGAGCGAATCAACAATGGGCAATGCGCGTACGCGCGCGCGAGTTCGTCGCGCACTTGTCGGGGTGGCCGCCGTTTCGGTTACGGCTGTGGTCGGTGGATATCTGGTCGTCGGCGCGACACCGGCCTGGACGGCGCCGCAGACCCACACGCAGTCGTTCGGCTACACCGCCGGCACGCAGAGCTGGACCGTTCCGGCCGGGGTCACCTCGATCGAGGTCGAGATCCGCGGCGCCGGCGGCGGCAACGGCGGCGCGGACGCTACTCCCGCCCCGGATCCGGGCACCTATCGCGGCCTGGTGACCGGCAGGGTCTCCGTCACTCCCGGGGCGTCGCTGACGATCGCCGTCGGCCAGGGCGGCGCGACCGGGCAGTCCCAGAAGGGCGGATCGGTCGCCGCGGCGGTGGGCGGACTCAACCCGCTCGCGGGATACGACGGCGGGGCGGGCGGCCGCACCGGCACGGCGGGCTCCTCCGGCCAGGGCGGCGCCGGCGGCGCGGCGAGCGTCCTCCGCAGCGGCTCAGTCGACATCGTCGCCGGCGGCGGTGGCGGCAACGGCGGCTCCGGCCAGTACGCCCCGACGAAGGGACGCCCCGCGGACGGCGCGTACGTGCCCCGCACCGTGACGCCCTCCGCCACCGACGGCCAGGCCGGGATCAACGCCGCAGACGCTTGCGCGGCGTCGACCTGCAGCAACGACGACGGCGGCGGCTCGGGCGGCGGCGGCGGCGGCGAGAAGGGCGGCGCGCAGGGCCGTATCGAGTTCGGCGCGGGCACGTCCAACGAGTGGTTCGGCTACGGCGGATCCGTGGGCGGCAACTCGACCGGCGGCCTCTCCGGCCTCTCGACGAGCTACGAGTATCTTTCCAGCAACGGCGGCAGCGGCGCCATCGTCATCCGTTACCAGACCGGACCAGCCGCCGCTCCGACCGCGCCGCAGGGCGTCGCCGGCGTCGCCAGCGCGGCGCTGAACTGGGTCGCGCCCGCCGAGATCGGCCAGGGGCCGATCCAGGGCTACGAGATTCAGTACAGCACCAATGGCGGAACGACCTGGAGCAGCTCGATCGCGACCGGATCCGATGCCACCGAGTTCACGGTGCCCGGTCTGACGAACGGCGTCGGGCACGTCTTCCGCGTCGCCGCCGTGACGCCGGCCGGCACGGGCGAGTTCTCGCCGGCCTCGGCGACCATCACCCCGTACGCGCTGCCCTCGGCGCCCGTCATCACCGGCCTCGAGCCGCGCGACGGCGCGCTCGCGCTCACCTTCACCGCGCCCTCCGCGGGCGCCCCGCCGACCGGATACCAGTACCGCGTGGACGGGGGCGCCTGGACGCCTCTTCCCGGAGGGGCGCAGCCCGTGCTCGTCTCCGGCCTGACCAACGGCGTCGCGGCGCAGATCGAGCTCCGCGCCACGAGCGTCGTCGGCTTCGGCGCGGTCAGCGATCCCGCCACCGGCACGCCCCAGGCGGTTCCCGGCGCCCCGAACATCACCGAGGTCACCTCGAGCATCGGCACGGGCACCATCGCCTTCACCCCGGGATTCGACGGCGGATCGCCGATCACCGGCTACGAATACCGCGTCGAGGGCGGCGCCTGGCAGTCCCTCGGCTCCGCCGGCCCGCTGGAGCTCACCGGCCTCGGCAACGGCACATCGACTCGGGTGGAGATCCGCGCCGTCAACGCCGTCGGACCGGGCACGCCGTCGCTGCCCGTCATCGTGACGACGCCGGCCGCTCCCGGCCCGCTCGTGAACGCCTCCGCCACCGGCCTGGACGGCGCCGTCTCCGTCGGCTTCCAGCTCGGACTGAGCGGCGGATCGCCGATCACCTCGGTCCAGTACAGCCTCGACGACGGCACGACGTGGCACACGACGGGCACCACGCGCCCGCTCACCGTCTCCGGACTCCCGAACGGCAGCGCGCAGTCAGTGAAGCTCCGCGCGGTGAACGCCATCGGCCCGGGGCCCTCCGTCTCCGTGAGCGCCACCCCGGCGAGCGTGCCGAGCGCGCCGTCGATCACGAACATCGAGGACAACGACGCGGGAGCGCTCGAGCTGGCGTTCGCGCCGCCCGCCTCGGACGGCGGATCCGCGATCACCGGCTACCAGTACACGACGGACGGCGGCGCGACCTGGCGCAACCTCTCGGGCACGGTCTCGCCCGCCACGGTCACCGAGACCAGCGACGGCGCCCCGCTCGACCACGACACGGAGTACACCTTCTCGATCCGCGCCGTGAACGGCGTGGGCGCCGGCCCCGCCTCTGCCGGCCGCACCGAGAACGGCCCGGTGCCGGTGCCGGTGCCGAGCGCGCCGACGATCGACGCCGTGACCTCCCAGCCCGGGGCCCTCAAGGTCTCCTTCACGCCGGGCGACAACGGCAGCGTGCCGGTCGACGGCTACGAGTACTCGATCGACGGCGGAGACACCTGGGTGAGCACGGGCGGGCTCAACCCGCAGTTCGTCATCACCGGGCTGACCGACGGGACCGCCTACGGCGTCCGCGTTCGAGCCGTGAATGTGAGCGGGGCGGGCCTGCCCTCCGCGCCCGTCTCCGGCACCCCCGCCTCGGCCCCGGCCGCCCCGACGCTGACGACCATCACCCGCAGCGACGGTGCGCTCACGCTGCAGCTGACCCACGGCGCGAACGGCGGATCGCCCCTCACCGGCGTGGAGTACACCATCGACGGCGGCGATACCTGGCACTCCGCCGGCACCACCGGCACGACGTTCACCATCACCGGCCTCAACAACGGCCAGGGATACGGCGTGCAGGCGCGCGACCTCAACTCGGTCGGCCGGAGCAGCGGATCGAACCAGCTCTACTCCGCCCCCGCCGCCCCTCCGCCGGCTCCCGCGCTGACGCTCACCCCGGGCGACACGACGGTGCAGGTCCAGGCCGTCTTCGCCTCCGACGGCGGTGCGCCGCTCACGCGGGTCGAGTACTCCATCGACGGCGGCGACACCTGGGTCGACACGCACAGCATCTCCGGATCCTTCCTGCTCACGGGGCTGACGAACGGCACTCCGGTGAACGTGCGCGTGCGCGGGGTCAACGCCATCGGCAACGGCAGCATCGGCAGCGAGACCGCCACCCCGCGCACCCTGCCCGGCGCACCGGTCGACGTCTCGGTCGTCGGCAACACCTCCTCGGCCGACGTCTCCTGGAGCGCTCCGATCTCCGACGGTGGATCCGCCGTCACCGGGTATCGGGCCACCGCGTACGCGAGCGCCGCGTCCGTCACCCCCCTCGCCAGCTGCACGACCACCGGTGCGACCTCCTGCTCCATCCCCGGCCTGACGAACGGCACCGCGTACTACATCGCGGTCTCGGCGACGAACGCCGTGGGCACGGGGCCCGACTCCCAGCCGCGCGTCGTCGTGACGCCGCTGCAGCGCCCCAGTGCTCCGACGCTGACCTCGATCACCCGCGGCGACCAGTGGCTCCGCGTCGCGTTCACCCCGGGCGCGAACGGCGGCCAGACGATCACCGGCTACGAGTACACGATCGACGGCGGGACCACCTGGCTCCCGGCATCGGGGAGCTCGAGCCCGATCACGGTCTCGGGGCTGACGAACGGCACGAACTACACGGTGCGGCTCCGCGCGATCACGGCAGCCGGCCCGAGCCCCGCGTCCAACGCGCTGAGCGGCGTCCCGTACGGCTATCCGCTGGCGCCGACGAACATCACGGCCGTCCCGCAGTCCGGCGGCGCGGTGGTCAGCTGGACCCCGGCGGATCTGAACGGCAACACGCTCTCGCAGTACACCGTGACGGCGTTCACGGCCGCCTCCGGCGGCACGGTCGCCAAGACCTGCACCAGCACGGGCACCTCCTGCACGCTGACCGGTCTCTCGAACGGCACCACCTACTACGTGTCGATCCAGACCGAGGCTACGCAGAGCGGCGTCTCGGGGACCCTCTACTCCGAGCGCTCGGATCCGCGCGTGCCGGTCACGCCGCGGACCGCCGGAACGGCGCCGACCTTCGGCACGCCGACGCGGACGGTCGACGGCTACACGGTGCAGATCACGAACTACAGCGCGGTCTCCAGCTACACGGCGACTCCGCCGGCCGGCACGAGCGCCACCGTCAGCGGGACGGGCCTCCTCACGGTGACGGGCGTCGCCCCAGGCGCATCCGCGACGGTCTCCGTCACGGTGGCGCGCTCCGGGTACCTGGACGCCTCGGCCCCGGTCACCGGCAGCGCGCTCAGCGCAGGCGTCGCGCCGACGTTCGGCACCCCGGTGCGGACGGCTGACGGCTACACGGT
>CAMFIY010000161.1 GCA_945952575.1 uncultured Leucobacter sp. | reverse complement strand
ACACGCGTAAGATCGTCGGCAGCGTCAGATGTGTATAAGAGACAGCACTTGGACCACACCGCGGGGTCGCTGACGGGCACGAAATCGTCGCGGTTCGAGTATCTGCGGAACTCCTCCAGGTTCTCGCGCACCGCGATCGCCTTCACGCATGAGCGGTCGAGGATCCGGCGCAGCTGCCCCACGTTCTCCGCGTTCGCGTCCATGTTGTTGATGCCCAGCGATGAGAACACCACGGGGATGCCCTCCCGTTCCGCGATCTCGGTGATCCGGTCGACGTACTCGTTGAAGCCGAGGTAGCTCAGACCCACGATCCCCCCGCCGGCGAAGAAGATCGCGTCGCTGTCAGCGACGAGGTCCTCGTCGATGGCGCGCAGCGCCATCCGCTCGACCCGGACTTCCGGGCCGTCGAGCCCGTGATTCTTCAGCACGACGCTCATGAGCTGACGGAAGCAGATCCCGATCAGGTTGTCACCGAGATTGTCGTCGACGAGCGAGACCAGCAGCAGCTTCATGCCCGTTCACTCCACGAAATCGTCGAAGGTGTCTTCCTCGGGCTTCACGGCCTTCTTCCGCCGCTTCGGCGGCGCGCCCGGCTTCGGCGGGGTCAGCACGTCGAGCGCTTCGTCGATCGGCCCGTCGAAGACCAGCTTGCCCCGGTTGAGCACGATGCCGCGGTCGCAGAGCTTCCGCACCGTGCCGGCGCTGTGGCTCACCACGAACATGGTCACCCCGCTCGCCTGCAGCTCCTGGATCTTCGTATCGCATTTCGCGCGGAAGGCGGCGTCGCCGACCGCGAGCACCTCGTCGACGAGCAGCAGATCCACCTTCGTGTGCACGGCGGTCGCGAATGCGAGCCGGGAGCGCATGCCCGAGCTGTAGCGGCGCACCTCGAGATCGAGGAAGTCCTCGACGCCGGAGAAGTCGACGATCTCGTCGAACCGCGCGTCGATCTCGCCCTTGCTCATGCCGAGGATCGCGGCATTCAAGTAGACGTTGTCCCGCCCGGTCAGGTTCGGGTGGAAGCCGGCGCCGACCTCGAGCAGGCCGGCCACGCGGCCGCGAGTGCGGATCCAACCGCTCGTCGGCTGCTGCACGCCGGCGATCATCTTGAGCGTCGTCGACTTGCCCGAACCGTTCGCGCCCATGAGCGCGACGGACTCGCCCTCGTTCACCTCGAAGTTCACGCCGTCGACGGCCTTGAAGCCGCTGGTGAGCTTCTCGCGCTTCCCGAGCGCGACGACGGTCTGCTTCAACGACTGATTGTGCTGGATCTTGAAGGTCTTCACGAGATCCCGGACCACGAGCACCGGCAGCTCGTCGCCCTCGGGCGTGCGCGCGGGCTGTGCGTCAGAGGTTCTGGGCAAAATCACCCTCCAGCTTCCGGAAGACCAGTTGGCCGATCACGAGTGTGCAGACGGAGAGGACGAAGGCCACGAGCGCGTACCACCACAGGAACTCGGGCTGCGTCGCCCGCGATGTCGTGCCGCCCCAGAAGCTCGCGTGCATCATCTCGACGGCCACCGTGACCGGGTTCGACATGTAGATGTGGAACAACCAGGCCGGCACGTTGTGCTGCACCATCTCGAAGGTGTACAGGATCGGCGAGGTCCAGGTCGAGAACATCAGCAGGATGTCGACGACGTTCTTCGCGTCGCGGTAGATCACATTGACGGCGCCGAAGAACAGGCCGAGGCCGAGCGTGAAGAGGATCACGATCACGAGCCCGACGATGAACATGAACGAGTGGGCGAGGTCGAAGCGCCAGCCGAAGACCAGGGACACGACGAAGAGCACCGCGAGCTGGGGCAGGAAGTATACGAACGAGTTGCCCACCGCCGCGATGGGGAAGATCTCCCGCGGCAGGTAGATCTTCTGCACCAGCGCCTTGTTGTTGGTCACCGAACTGGTGGTGGTGCGCAGGACCTCGTTGAAGAGGTTCGCCACGATGATGCCGGAGAAGAGGTAGACCCCGAAGTTCTCCATGTCCTTGTGCCTGCCGAACAGCAGGCCGATCACCGCGTAGTACATGAAGAACTGCGCCGTCGGACGGACGTAGGACCAGACCCAGCCGAGCGCCGAGCCGAAATACCGGGTCGTGACCCCGCGCTTGAGCAGCAGGCTGAGCAGGTATCGCTGCCTGATGACCCCGCCGATTCCGCCACCCGTTCCCGGTCGCGCGAACCGCGGGTCATTCAGCACGATACTGTCGTCGGTCACCCGGATATCCTATCCGACGTGCCTCGGCACGCCGATTCCGCCGGGCTAAACTGGCGAGGTGCCCCGCCTTCCCGATGTCGACCCGCTGGTGGTCGGTATTTCGTGGCGGGAGAGCATCCACCTCGAGCTGAACGTGGTCGTGACGGACCGGCCCACGGGCCCGCTGAGTTTCGCGCTCTCCGATGGCGAGCGCCGGTTCGACCTCGATGCCGAGCCGCAGGGCGGCGGAGTGCACCGCATCTCGATCAACGTCGCCACCTTCCGGGATCGTCAGGAACTCCCCGACGGCGAGTGGGCGCTCGTCCCGCTGACCGACGACGTCCCCGGCCGGCCTGCGCGACTGCAGCTCGATCTCGCTCAGCGCCTCGCCGACGCCTCGCGCGTGTTCATGCGCGAGGGCGACGGCGAAGCGCTCACCGTCGCCTTCGCACTGGCCGGGGATGAAACGCGGCCCGAGCTCCGGATCCGCTCCTTCGCGCTCAGCCGGGCGACGGCGGCCACCGGCGCGGTGCGAGTTCGAGGGCTGCTGCGACGGGGCGCCCTGCGCACGCTGAAGCTGGCCCTCGCCGTCGTCTACCGGGTCGCGCGTGCGACGCGGTCGACAGGTCGTTCCACGATCCTCTTCGCCTCGGAGCAGCGGGCCGAGCTCGGCGGCAACCTCGCCGCCGTTCACGATCGGCTGCTCGCGCGCGGGCTCGACGAGCGATTCGACATCCGTCGGCACACCTGGATCGCCGACAACCGGGACATTCCGACCCGCCTCGCTCAGACGGCGCTGATCGCCCGGGCCGACTACCTGGTGATCGACGACTTCTTCCCCGGGCTTGACCTGTTGCGGCTCGACCCGACCACCACGGTCGTCCAGGCCTGGCACGCCGGCGTGGGGTTCAAGGCGGTCGGCTACGCCCGCTTCGGCGACACCGGCCCGGCGCCGCGCGAGACCTCGCACCGCAGCTACACCTGGGCCATCGCCGGCTCGACGAGCCTCCGCTCGACCTACGCGGATGTCTTCGGCATCGAACCGGAGGCGGTCCTCCCCACGGGGCTTCCGCGTGTCGACGGCTTCCTCGACGAGGGTCGGCGGGAGGCCGCTCTCACGGCATTCGCCGAGGCGCATCCGGAGACGGCGGGGCGCAGGCTGGTGCTCTTCGCCCCGACCTACCGCGGGCAGGGCATCCACGATGCGCACTACGACTACGACCGGATCGACTTCGCCGCGCTCCACGAGTGGTGCGGAGCTGACACCGTGATCGGGTTCCGGATGCATCACTTCGTCACCGCGCCGGTGCCGATCCCGCCCGAGTTCGCCGACCGGTTCATCGATCTCACGCACTACCCCGACGGGCTCGGGCTCCTGCACTCGGCCGAACTGCTGATCACCGACTACTCGTCGATCATCTACGAGTACTCACTGCTCGACCGCCCTATGCTCTTCTACGCGTACGACCGCGACGCCTACGCCGCGACGCGGGGGTTCCAGCAGGACTACGACACCACGACCCCCGGAAAGGTCTGCCTGAACTCCGGGGAACTGCTCGCGGCGCTGCGCGACGGCGACTTCGAGCCGGAGAAGGCTGCGAGATTCCGGGAGCGGTACTTCGACCGGATCGATACCGGCTCCTCGGACCGCTTCATCGACTGGTTCCTCCTCGGCGAGATGCCGGAGGAGTTCCGGCGCCGCTGAGCGTCCCCATCCCGGAACCCGGCTCCGCTCCCGGGGCCGGCCCCGTCACTCCCCGCGATAGCGCTTGGTCATGTAGCGCGCGAACCTGATCGACGGCGCATCGATGTAGCGCTCGAACAGGAAGCTGACCAGCCAGAAGCAGGGGACGGAGACCAGGAACGACAGGAGCACCGACTTCGTGTACCCGATCTGCGCGTGGGTCAGGAGCACGACGCTGGTCGACACCGTGTAGATGACGAGCAGGTGGGTGAGGTACAGGGAGAACGTGTACTTTCCGAGCGCGCTCATGAACCGCGTCTGGAGGAATCGGGTGAGGGTCCTGCTCGACAGCACGGCGAGCAGGATCAGGGTCGCGCTGATCGTCAGATAGACGATCCTCTCGCTGGCCGAGAAGAGCGACAGGTCGAAGAACTCGTAGATCGTTCCCTTGTGCTGCTTGGGGAAGATCCCGAGGAAGACGGCGGCGGCGAGCATCGGGAGGACGAGGTACCAGCGCTTCAGCTTCTCGAGCCAGCCGAGATGGTAGGCGTCCGCGATCATCACGCCGATGACGAAGCCCAGATACCAGGATCCGAAGGTCCCGATGACGAGGGCGATGTAGGTGAGCCACCTGCGCTTCGACTGCGCGAAGAGCAGCAGGAAGCCGAAGACGAGGAACGAGCCGAAGAACTCGACGTTCATGGTCCACAGCACGTGGTTGATCGCGCGGCCGCTGGTGCCCTTGTACTGCACGAAGATGTCGAGAGCGCCGGCCTTGATGACGCTCAGCAGCGAGGGGTCGTTCCTCCACTTGTTGGAGAGCATCGTCGAGTTCGCGACCTCGCCAGCGGCGTTGGTCAACGCGTGCGCCCCGAACTGGATCAGGATCCAGGCGATGAGCAACGAGGCGAGAGCGGGGAGCATCAGCCGCAGATATCGGCCGATCGCGAGCTTCTTGACGATGTTCTGGTCGCCGGTCCGGAAGAATCCGATCGACAGCACGAAGCCGCTGAGCACGAAGAAGATCGCCACCGCCAGGGTTCCGGCCCAGAGCAGGGTCACGGGGGTGCCGTAGATCCGCTCCTCGAGCGGATTGTGCGCGAGCGACATCTTGCCGCTTCGCATCGCCGGGAAGAAGAGGAAGACGAAGTGCGTCAGCACCACCATCACGGAGGCGATGCCTCGCAGCCCCTCCAACTCCATGAACCGGGAGGGCGCGGCGGTCTTCTTCTGCAGATCCGTCACGTTCTGGCACCTCGTGCTGCGTCGCAGTCGGGCGCGGCGGGGTCCGACATCTCCGAGCCCTCCCCTAGCGCGACTGCTCGAGATGGGCGAGGAACCGGGAGACGCCGTCGCTCAGCGACACCTTCGGCGCCCAGCCCAACCGACCGAGCTTGGAACTGTCGAGACCGAGGAACCCGACCGTGTTGGTGGCGTACTGATCCGCCTCCGTTTCGAACCGGAGCCGCAGATGCGCCTCCGGGCGCGCCTGGACGAAGTGCTCCGCGAGACCGCGGATCGAAACCAGGCCCGCGGCGTCCGAGACGTTGTAGGCGCCGCTCTCGCCGAGCAGGATGGCGGTGAAGAGGCCGGCGACGGCGTCGGAGACGTACGTGTAGGTGCGCTGGGCCAGGCCGGCGCTCTTCAGCGTGATGTCGTTGCCCGCCAGCACGTCGCGTGCGAAGTCGGCCTGCACCCGCCCGTCGTTCACGTCCAGACCGGGGCCGTAGATGTGTCCGAAGCGCGCTGCGATGAAGGGGATCCCATACTGGTAGTGGTAGACGGCTGCCAGAGTCTCGCTCGCGCGCTTCCCCTCCGAGTAGCATGCGCGCGGGTTCAGGATGTCGATCGCGCCGTAGTCGTTCTCGGTGATCATGCCCTCGACGTGGGAGGTGTCGCCGTAGACCTCCGAGGAGGACATGAGCGCGAACGACTTCGAGCCCCAGCCCCTGGCCGCCTCGAGCAGGTTCTGCGTGCCCGCGATGTTCGCGTTCAGCGTGCCCACGGGATCAGTCGCGTGCTTCTTCGGCTGCGCCGCGCTCGCCCCGTGGATGACATGCGTGATGGCCGGTGTCGCGGGAAGCGGCGCCGTGACGTCCTGCTCCCAGAGCACGAGACTCGGCCCGTCGAGCAGATCGCCGTAGACCTCGCGAGCGCGCTCCCCGTTGCGCACCAGCGCATGGACGACGAGATCCAGGCCGAACCGCTCGTTCGCCTCGAGCAGGGCGAGCACGGCGACCGAGGGGATCATGCCGTTCGCGCCGGTCACCAGCACCCGGGCACCCCGAAGGGTCGACCAGGGCAGCGGCTCGGAGAGGATCTCGGCGACGTCGCGCTGGACGACCGGAGTGCGCATACCCATAGCGTCTAGGAGTCCCTGCCGAAGAGCTGACGCTCTTCGATCACCGAGAAGTAGGCGCGCGCCACGTGCAGGTCGTCGCCGGTCGTGACCTTGATGTTCGTGTGCGGCCCGTCGACCTTGTAGATCGGCCGGCCCGCGCGGCGCATGAC
>CAMFIY010000160.1 GCA_945952575.1 uncultured Leucobacter sp. | reverse complement strand
GGCCTTGATGATGTAGGCCAGGCCGTCGCCGACCGCGGTGGTGTAGCTCGCACCGTGATACGAGGGGTCCGGCTCGGTCAGGCCGGGGAAGCGCTCGACGTTCTTCGACCATTCGAACTTGCCGCCGTCGACGATGACGCCGCCGAGGGTGGTGCCGTGGCCGCCCAGGAACTTGGTGACCGAGTGCACGATGATGTCGGCGCCGTGCTCGAAGGGGCGGATCAGATAGGGGGTCGCGATGGTGTTGTCGACGATCAGCGGGACGCCGTTCTCGTGCGCGATATCGGCGACCGTCCGGATGTCGAGGACGTTGATGCGCGGGTTGCCGATGGTCTCGGCGAAGAACAGCTTGGTGTTCGGGCGCACCGCGCGCTGCCACTCGGCCGGGTCGTCCTGGTTCTCGACGAAGGTGACCTCGATCCCGAGCTTCGCGAGCGTGTACTTGAAGAGGTTGTAGGTGCCGCCGTAGATCGAGCTGGAGGAGACGAGGTGGTCGCCGGCCTGCGCGATGTTCAGGATCGCGAAGGTCGCCGCCGCCTGGCCGCTCGCCAGCAGGAGGGCGCCGGTGCCGCCCTCGAGCGCGGCGATGCGCTCCTCGACCACTGCCTGGGTCGGGTTCATGATCCGGGTGTAGATGTTGCCGAACTCGGCGAGCGCGAACAGGTTCTTCGCGTGGTCCGCGCTGTCGAACACGTAGGAGGTGGTCTGGTAGATCGGGACGGCTCGCGCGTTGGTGGCCGGGTCGGGCTGGGCGCCCGAGTGCACCTGCTTGGTCTCGAACTGCCAGTTCTGCTGCTCGCTCATGGTTGCTCCTTAGGTCTCGGATATCCGCCCGGTCGGGTCGGTGATCTCTCTGGTTCGCGAATGGGAAGAATAACGATGTTGAAGGAAGCGTACGTATCCACTCTGTGCGCGGCAATCAGACCTGACACGGCGCGTCACATTCGCCTGGCCGCCTCGGGTTCGGGATCCGAAGCGCTGAGCCGCTCGCGGAGGGCGCCGCGTGCGCGATGGTAGCGGCTGCGCACCGTCGCCGCCTTCATCCCCGTGATCCCGGCGATCTCGACCAGGCTGAAGCCCTCCCAGTGCAGCAGCCCGATGATGTCCCGGTCGACGGGATCGAGATCCGCGAGTGCGGTGTGGAGTTCGTCGAACTCGTGCCCGGATTCGAAACCGGCGTCGGGCCCAGCGTCGAGGATCCCGCGGAGTCTGTCGGCCACCGCCCGTCTGCGAGTCGAACTGCGGTAGTGGTGCAGCAGCACATTCCGTGCGATGCCGAACATCCAGGGGCGTGCCTCGTCCTCGCGTTCGGGGAGGGAAGCCGCGCGTTTCCAGAGCTGCAGCAGCGTCTCGGCGAGCAGGTCGGCCGCCTCGTGGGTCGGATCGACCCGCCGCGCGAAGTAGGCGAGGAGCGCGGGCGAGTGCGCCTGCACCGCGTCCTGCACGCGCTCGGCATCGGGCCGGCTCACGGGGTCTCCGGCGCGCAGTTCATGCCCCAGGCGTCGACGGCGCGCACGGGCCGATCCACCTGCTCGCCGAACCAGGGGATCCCCGGGAAGACCTCCTGGGCGAAGCTCTGCATCACCGGCGTCAGCCCCTCGCCGACACGTCCCTCCCCTTCGGGATCCGCGTTCCCGGCATCGATATCTGCCTGCGGGACGGGGGTCGTCTCGTACAGGCGCTGGCCGAGGCCGGTCCAGTCGTGCTTCCTGACGGCGGCGTCGAGCGTCGTGATGTCGTCGGGCCCGGGGTTCCGCAGCTCGAGGTATACGCGGCAGCGCTCCTCGTGCCCGGACTCGGTGACCCAGCTGATGCGGATGGGGAGCTCGTTGCGGATGTTCCCGTCGGGCAGCTCGACATGCGCCCAGTGCGCCAAGAGCGCGCTCGAGGTCGCCGTGCCCGCTGTCAGCAGGAGCGCCCCGGCGACGACAGCGGGCAGGACCCAGCGCGGCCGGATGCGTTCGCGCCGGCGTATCCGCGCGGGCATCGTCGCGTCCGCCAGCAGTCGCGCTTCGACTGCGGTCCGGCGCTCCATCGGAGCCGCGGCGCGGTCGAGCAGCGCATCGAATTCGTTGTCGTTCATGATTTCCTCTCGGTCAGTCTGCCTGGTTCATTCCCGGGAGCGGTCGATTCGTTGCACGGATCGCCGATCCGATTGCGGATCCGCGCGCGCAGTAGGCTGGCAGCGTCGTGAGGGCGCCTGGTCGAGGCGGCGTGGGACGAATGAGGAGTGCGATGCAGAAGCGCGTAGTGGTGACCGGGGCCAGCTCGGGGATCGGAGCCGCGACGGTTCGGCGTTTCGCCGAACTGGGCTGGCAGACCGTCGCCGTCGCCCGCCGAGCAGATCGGCTCGCGGCGCTCGCCGCCGAGACCGGCGCGCACGCGATCGCCTGCGACGTGACCGACGAGGCGCAGGTCGCCGCGATGGCCCGCGAGGTCGTGGAGACCGGTGGCGCGGACGCGCTCGTCAACAACGCCGGCGGTGCGCTCGGCACCGACTCGGTCGAGACGTCGTCGAACGACGACTGGCGCTGGATGTTCGAGGTCAACGTGATCGGACTGCGCACCGTGACCGCGGCCCTGCTCCCGGTGCTGCGCGACGGGATCCGCACCGCCGAGGGCGGCAGCGGTTGGGCTTCGATCCTGAACCTCACTTCGACCGCCGGTCTCAGCGCCTACCCCGGCGGCAGCGGGTACAACGCCGCGAAATACGCCGCGCACGCCGTGACCGAGGTTCTCCGGCTCGAGCTGGCCGGCGAGCCCATCCGCGTGATGGAGCTCGCCCCCGGCCTTGTGCACACCGAGGAGTTCACGCTCAACCGTCTGCGCGGCGACGCCGCCGGAGCGGAGAAGCCCTATGAGAACGTGACCCCGCTCACGGCGGAGGAGGTCGCGCACGTGCTGGTCGGGGCGTTCGAGCAGCCGCCGCACGTGAACCAGGACCTGATCGTGCTGCGCCCCGTCGCCCAGTCGAGCGTGTTCCACACGCACCGCGGCCCGCTCTCGGCAAAGGCGTGATCCCGTGCCGATGACGCTGAAAGAACTCGCCGAGCACGGTCACATCGCCGAGGATTGGGCTGCGGTGCTCGCGCCGATGGGGGAGCAGCTGGCCGAGCTCGGGCGGTTCCTGAACGAGGAGCGCGCAGCAGGGCAGCGGGTGCTGCCGGCCGGCGATCGGATCCTCGCCGCGTTCCAGCGGCCGATGCGCGAGGTGCGCGTGCTGATCGTCGGGCAGGATCCCTACCCGACACCGGGCCACCCCATCGGGCTCTCCTTCGCCACGGCCCCGGATGTGCGCCCGATCCCGCGCAGCCTGCAGAACATCTACCGGGAGCTGCACGACGATCTCGGGATCCCGCCGGCGCCGCACGGCGATCTCAGCGCCTGGGCGGACCACGGCGTCATGCTGCTGAACCGCGTGCTGACCGTGCGCGCCGGGACGCCCGCCTCGCACCGAGGCAAGGGCTGGGAGGCGTTCACCGAGCTCGCGATCCGTTCGCTCGTCGAGCGCGGCGGTCCGCTCGTCGCGATCCTCTGGGGTAACGACGCCCGCAATCTCGGGCCGCTGCTCGGCCGGGTGCCGCGGATCGAGAGCCCGCATCCGTCCCCGCTCTCGGCCTCACGAGGATTCTTCGGCTCGAAGCCCTTCAGCCGCGCGAACGCAGCGCTCGAGGCGCAGGGCGCCGAACCGGTGGACTGGCGCGTCGAGCGCTAGCCCGCTGCGGGGCCGTCGCCTCGACTACGCGACCCGCGAGCCCTTGGGCAGTCGGGCCGCCGGTGTGTCGAGCCTGCGATAGCCGCCCCAGAGCAGCCCCGCGGCGATCAGCACCTGCAGGCCCAGCCCGATCCACCACACCGGGATCGTGCCCTCGAGTTGCTCCTCGACGGAGCTGAAGCCGTCGGAGGGCTGCGCCGGGCAGTCGCTGTAGTCCGCGGGCGTGCTCGGGGACTTCTGCATGCTCCGCACTCCGAAGGAGACCGCGCTGAAGAGGTCGCCGTTCCCGGAGTCGATCGTGTGGCGCACCGACACCATGTCTCCGACGATGACGTACGGGTTCATGGCGAGGATCCACCAGAAGCGGTCCGTCGGCGAGACCGAGGTGGTCTGCGTCTCGGTGATGCATTCGACCGGCACGCGTTCCTGGCAGGCCGAGATGGCCGCCGAGTCCTGGTCGCCGGTCTCGCAGGCGCTGTAGGCCTCCCAGTACTGCTGGGAGAACGTGCGGTACTCGACCTCGGTGTATCGGGTGCCGACGCCGACCGCCAGGGCGAACGCGATGAGCGTGCCGACCGACAGCAGCGCGACGAGCAGATAGGCGGTCACGATCGAGAAGAGCGAGGAGGAGATCATGGCCGAGAGCCCCACCCCGAATGCCGTGAAGAGGCCGATCTGCAGCGCGAGGGCGAGCACGGCGACGAGCAGCTGCAGCGGGCCGGTGCGGGCGAGCGCGAGGCTCAGGATCACGAACGGGGACGCCACGACGAGGAAGGCGAGGCCGGTGACCCAGGCGGCCAGCGCCTTCCCGAGCAGGATCGACCACGTGCTGACGAGCGTCACCTGCGTCGTGGCCAGTGTGCCGTTCGCACGTTCGGAGCTGATGGAGCCCGCGGAGATGGCGGGTGCGACGAGGGTGCCGAACAGCAGGACGAAGTAGACGATCGTCGAGAACAGCGGGTACGCGTCGAACGACTCGTCGTAGGTGCTCGAGGAGAGGGAGAGGACGAACCACATCGACACGGTGACCGCGCCGATGATGGCGAACCAGACGATCGCGAGCACGAGCAGCGTGCGGGAGCGCAGTCGTTGACGGAGCTCGAGGGCGGCGATGGCGCCGAGTCCGCGCCAGAAGCCCGGCGCGTGCACGCGCGATCCCGACGACTCGGGCGACTGCGGGGAGCGGCTGGCCGCGGTATCCGCGGGGGACATGGTCACAGCGACACCTCCGATTCGTCAGCGGGGTCCAGGCGCGGGTCGAGCGGGGCGTCGTCTCCGGCGAGCTGCACGAACGCCTGCTCGAGCGCGCTCGTCGCCGGGCCGAACTCGACCACGCGCACGCCTTCGGCCACGAGTGCTGCGAGCAGTCCGGCCGCGCCGTCGTCGTCGGCCTCGACCGTGTGCACGTCGCCGCTCAGCGTTGCGCGCACCGTCGACGGGATCCCGAATTTCGCGAGCGCCTCCCGCAGCGCGGGCTCTTCGAGCGAGCGGATCCGCCACATGCGGATCTGCTGCAGCGCGGCGGTGACGCGCTCCTGGGGCTCGGTGCGGCCGTCGCGGAGGAAGACCACGTCGGTAGCGATCTCGTCGAGCTCGTCCAATACGTGACTGGTGAGGAGGATCGCGACGCCTCGCGACGCCAGATCGGTGAGCAGACGGCGCTGCGTGCGGCGGGCCTCGGGATCGAGCCCCGAGGCGGGCTCGTCGAGCAGCAGCACCTTCGGCCGGTGCACGAGCGCCCGTGCCAGGCTGAGCCGCTGCTTCTGCCCGCGCGAGAGCGTGTTGCTGCGCTGAGCGGCCAGCGGCGTGAGACCGGTGGTCTCGAGCAGTTCCGCGGTGCGCAGCTCGGCCGCCTGTCCGCGCAGCCCGTACATACCGCACACGGAGAGCACCGTTTCGCGCACGGTGAGCGTCGGCCAGGCGCCGAGGGTGTCCGGCATCCAGCCGAGGCAGGAGCGTGCCGAGAGCGTCTCGCTCGCGGGATCGAAGCCCCCGATCCGCACCATGCCGCCGTCCGGCTTCAGCAGGGTCGCGAGCATCAGCATGAGCGTCGTCTTGCCGGCCCCGTTCGGGCCGACGAGGGCCGTGATCCCGCCCGGTGCCACGCTCAGACTCGCATCGCGCACCACCGGCACACCGCTGAAGGAGCGTGAGAGCCCTACGGCCTCGATAGCTGCGTCCATACGTCGAGTCTAGGGGCGAGTGCGCGCACGGTCCGGGGTGAACCCGCGGGTGAGCAGAGCGGCTGCGGTGTGCGCATGTCGTGCCGCGTCTCCGGGCGATAGGATTGTATGATGCACAATTCTGATCTTCCCGACGGTGTCGACGCCGATTCGGAGACCCCCGCGACCAGCATCGCGGATGAGCCCGTGAACACCGACGCGGATGAGCCCGTGAACACCGACGCGGCCGAGCCTGTGAACACCGACGCGGCCGAGCCCCTGAACACCGACGCGGATCCCGCCGGCGAGACGAGCGGCTCCGAGGCGCCCGCCGAGGCCGAGCGTGAGACCTTCGACAGCCTCGGGCTCGACGAGCCGGTGCTGCGCGCGCTCAAGGACGTCGGCTACGAGACCCCGTCCGCGATCCAGGCCGCGACCATCCCGGTGCTGCTCGAAGGCCGCGACGTCGTCGGGCTCGCCCAGACCGGCACCGGCAAGACGGCGGCGTTCGCGCTGCCGATCCTGAGT
>CAMFIY010000159.1 GCA_945952575.1 uncultured Leucobacter sp. | reverse complement strand
GGCGGTGCGTGCCGCGCCGGGTGACGAGGTCGAGGTGGAGTTCATCCGCGAGGGCCAGCGGGAGACGGCGACGATCGAGCTGCAGCCGGATCCGGTGCGCTGAGCCGGAGCGGTCGCCCGGCCGCTCACGCCCGAGACGGAGATCGGCCTCCGAACGGGGAATGCCCGATCGGAGGCCGATCTCCTGTGGCGGAGGATGGGGGATTTGAACCCCCGAGGGCGTGAACCCAACACGCGTTCCAGGCGTGCGCCATAGGCCGCTAGGCGAATCCTCCAGCGTCGGCCGCGCGCGACCGACTCGACCATCCTAGCTGGTCTCGGAGGCGCACCTCTCCCGATGAGTCGCAACGCGCCGCCAGGCCAGGGCGCAACGCGGCGCGTTGCGACTCTTCGGGAGGCGGGGAGAGGGGATCCTCGCGCTCCGACCCGCCGTACGGGCGTAGGCTTCGACCATGTCGATCGAACCCCTGCTGCGCCGTCTCGACCGCATCGCGGGTGGTCGCCACTCGAGCATCGAGATCCCGCACGAGGCGCGCACGCATCCGAAGACCCGCCGCGCGTTCGCCTGGGTCATGTGGCTGCTCGTCGCCGAGCTCGTTCTGGGCATCGGCGCGGCCGTGGTCGCGGTGGCTCTGGCCACCACCGGCGACCCGGTGCCCTTCGCGGTGTGGATGCGCACCTTCGTCGTCCTCGCCATGACCGTCACCCTGTTCTACTTCGCCTGGCGCGCTTCGCTCGGCTGGTACTGGGCGTACAGCCGGCTGCGCCTGTTCGCGCAGATCTTCCCGGTGATCACGCTCGTCATGGCGGCGATCCCGGGCCTCTACCCGGCGTGGATGGTCACCGAGCAGATCGTCTTCAGCCTCATCATGATCGGGATCGCCGACTTCCTGACGAGCGACCACATGCGCGAGGCGTTCGCCCGCGAACGGGCCGAATGACCGCGGCGACGAGCCGCTGCGCGCGGCACTCGTACAATTAGGCGCTATGGAATCGCCCGCACGCCGCCCGACCCTCGCCGACGTGGCGCTCAAAGCGGGCACCTCGACCGCGGTGGTCAGCTATGTCGTGAACGGCGGCCCGCGTGCCGTGGCCCCGCTCACACGGGAGCGGGTGGAGACCGCGATCCAGGAGCTGGGCTACCGTCGCAACCCCATCGCGGGCGCGCTCAGCGTCGGCCGCTCCAACCTCGTCGGACTGCTGGTGCCCGACACGGCGAACGGCTTCTTCGGCGAGCTCTCCCGCTGCTTCGAGGCCGAGGGCCGCCGCCGCGGCCTCATGACCATGCTCGGCAACACCGGCTACGACGACGAGGTCTCCGAGCACTACATCTCGGGCTTCTCGGATCTCCGCCCCCGCGGCATCTTCGCGATGAGCGTCGCCTCCGGAGCGCGCCTGCCCGTCGACACACCATTCCTCTTCATCCACTCGGTGCCGGAGGGGGTGACCGCGCCGAGCGTCCGCTTCGACGACCTCGCGGGCGCCCGCACCGTCGTCGAGCACCTGATCTCGCACGGCTACACCGATATCCACTGCCTCGCCGGCCCGCACACCGACGACCCGGCGAGCCTGCGCGAGCAGGGCTGGCGGCAGGCGATGGAGACAGCAGGCCTCGACACCGCGGGGCGGATCCACCGCAGCTCCTTCGACCGCGTCGTGGTCGAGGGCGACGTGCGCGAGCTGCTCGGCACCCCGCCCTGGCCGCGCGCGATCTTCGCGACGACCGACGAGCAGGCGCTGGCGGTCCTGCGTGCTGCGACCGCCGCGGGTGCACGGGTGCCCGAGGACATCGCGCTCGCCGGCTTCGACGGGATCCGCGAGGCGACCCTCGGCGGCGTTCGGCTCACGACGGTGCGCGTGCCGATGGAGCAGCTGGCCGCGCGCGCGTTCGATCTGCTCGACAGCCTCACCGCGCCGGAGCAGGATCCTGCACCGGGAGCCGCGCCGGCCTCCGAGCACGTCGTCTTCGCCGGAGAGCTGGTGATCGGCGACACCTGCGGCTGCCCGTAGGCCAGGCGCGCAACGGTTATCTCACGACTGCAGAATTTCTTTTGCTGGTGCCGATCTAAGCGCTAAGATCGTCAACATTGCGGACTGCTTCATCGAGTCAGGAGCGAGATGACTGAAACACTCAGCACCGAGAACGCGCTCGCGCGCGACGGCGCCGACCGGATCGAGTGGGTGCGCCGTCACTCGCCCGTGCTCGACGGCTACGTGCGCGACATCGTGAGCGACGGATCCCTGCGCGGCAAGCGCGTCGCGGTCGTCGTGCATCTCGAGGCCAAGACGGCATTCCTCGCGACGGTGCTCGCGGATGCCGGCGCCGAGGTCATCGCGGCGGGCAGCAACCCGCGCACCACCGACGCCTCGGTCGTCGCGGCGCTGCGCGAGCGCGGCATGACGGTCGTCGCCGACGCGGGCGGCGACTACGAGAGCTGGGAGCGAGAGCTCCGGGCCGCCGCGGACTGCGAGCCCGACTACATCATCGACGACGGCGCCGAGCTCACGATGCGCACCGCCGAGCACCGCCCCGACGTCTTCGCCCGCCTCCGCGGCGTCTCGGAGGAGACGACGACCGGCACCGCCCGGCTGCACGCCATGGCGGCCGCCGGCAAGCTGCCCTTCCCGGCGCTCACCGCCAACGACGCGCGCTGCAAGCACCTCTTCGACAACCGCTACGCCACCGGTCAGACCACGCTGCAGGCGATGCTGCGCCTCACCAACCGTCAGATCGCCGGGGCGCGGATCGCGGTGGTCGGCTACGGCTACGTGGGCAAGGGCCTCGCGCTCTACGCCCGCGCCATGGGCGCCCGCACCTTCGTCACCGAGGTGGATCCGGTACGCGCGCTCGAGGCGCACACCGACGGGCACACCGTCGGCTCGCGCCGCGACATCTTCCCGCAGGCCGACATGATCGTCACCGCGACGGGCGGCATGCGGGCCATCTCGGCAGACGACATCGCGCATCTCCGGCACGACGTGGTGATGGGCAACGCCGGGCACCACGACCTCGAGGTCGACACCGAGGCGCTCGGCGCCGCGGCATCCGAGGTCTTCGAATCGCGCCCGGGCATCACCAGCTACCGTGTCGGGGGCCGGGATCTCCACGTGCTCGCCGGCGGCGCCCTCGTCAACATCGCAGGCGGCAGCGGCCACCCGGTCGAGGTGATGGATCTCACCTTCGCGGTGCAGGGCCTCGGCGTGCACCACCTGGCCTCGAGCGAACTCGAGCCCGGGGTCCACATCCTGCCCAAGGAGCTCGACGACTCGATCGCCGCCGCGAAGCTCGCCTCCTACGGCATCGGCCTCGACGAGCTCCGCACCGACCAGCGGGATGACCACACCGCGCGCATGGAGGAGAGCGTCGCATGATCGACATCACCAGTTCCGGGGCCGAGCGCATCGCCTGGGCCGCACGCAGCATGCCGGTCCTCCGCAAGATCTCCGAGCGGCTCTCGACCGAGGGATCCCTCGCGGGCCTCCGCGTCGGCATCAGCCTCGTCCTCGAGCCGAAGACCGCCAACCTCGTCCTCGCCCTCCGCGACGCGGGCGCCGAGGTCGTGGTCCACTGCGGCGCGTCCTCGACCGATCAGAACGTCGTCGAGGCGCTGCGCGGCATGGGCTTCCGGGTCTTCGCCGACAGCTCGGCGTCCGACGCGGAGGACGTGCAGCTCGCCCGCGAGTTCCTCGAGACCGGGCTCGACATCCTCGTCGACGACGGCGCCTCGGTGACGCGTCTCGCGCACCGCGAGTACCCGGAGCTCGTCGCCAAGATGATCGGCGCCGCCGAGGAGACGACCAGCGGTGTGCGCCCCCTGAAGGTCATGCACGAGGAGGGCGCCCTGCGACTTCCCGTGATCGCGGTGAACGATTCCGCGGCCAAGTACCTCTTCGACAACATCTACGGCACCGGCCAGTCTTGCGTGCTGGCGTTCCTCGACATCACCAACCTGCAGCTCGCCGGCCGGCACGTCGTCGTGGTCGGCTACGGCTGGGTCGGGATGGGCGTCGCGCGCTTCGCCGCGGCCCTCGGCGCCCGCGTCATCGTCTCCGAGATCGATCCGATCCGCGCGCTCCGGGCCATGCACGACGGCTACGAGGTCATGGCCTTCCGCGAGGCGGCGCCCCGCGCCGAGGTGGTCTTCAGCGCCACCGGCCTCGCCGACGCGGTGACCGAGGAGCACGTCGAGGCGCTGCCCGACGGCGCCTTCCTCTGCACGGCGGGCGGCGGCGCGTTCGAGATGCCCATGGAATACTTGTACGGGCTGGGGCGTAGCCGGTCCGTGCGCCCCGCGGTCGACGCGTACACCACACGCGGCGGCCGCACCGTCCACGTGATCTCGGACGGGGACTGCCTGAACTGCGCGGACGCCGAGGGCAACCCCATCGAAGTGATGGACCTCTCGCTCTCGCTGCAGGCGCTCGCCGTCGAACGTCTGGCTCACGAGGCCGCAGACTGGGAACCCGGCGTCTACGACCTCCCGGTCGACATCGAGAACGAGGTCGCCCGGATCCGACTCGAGGCCGCCGGCGGCAGCCTCGAACCCCTGACCGACAGGCAGCGCGAAGCCGCGCGCGCCTGGTAATGAAAGGCATGTGAATATGACTCTCCGACGATCCCGGCTGATGGCCGGCCTGGCCGCAGTCGCGGCCGCGACCATCGCCCTCACCGGCTGCGCCGGCGGTGGCGGTGGCGACAAGAAGTCCGACGCCCTCACCTTCACCGAGGTGCCCAAGGACAAGGTGACGCTCAAGGTCTGGTCGTTCCTCCCCGGCAACTACGAGGGCGGCGACGAGGCGTACAAGGAGGTCATCGCGGCCTTCAACAAGCAGTACCCGCAGGTCACGATCGACCTGACCGATATGCCCTACGGCACCTACTGGGATCAGCTCCGCAACTCGGGCGTCTCCCGCAGCGGCCCCGATGTCGTCACCATGTACGGCGGCGCCCAGGCCTACAGCTACCGCAACTCGCTGTACCCGATGCAGGATGCGATGGCGCCCGAGGTCAAGAAGGACCTGCGCTACATCGATGAGAACTACTCGAAGGACGGCAACCTCTACATGCTGCCCGCCGGTGCGTACGGGTACGCGCTGATCACGAACCAGTCCCTCTTCGAGAAGGCCGGGCTCGACGCGAACGAGAGCCTCGCCACCTGGGACGGCCTGCTCAACGCCTGCACCGTGCTCAGCGACAAGGGCATTCCCGCCATCGCGTCGGGCTGGCAGGACGGCTACCAGCTCGAGGCCCTGCTCTACATGATCTCGAGCCAGCTGATGGACACCGAGACCCTGGCCAAGTGGACCGGGGGCAAGCTGGCCTTCAACGATCCCCTCTTCCGCACCGCGATCGACCGCGTGCTCGAGATGAACAAGGCCGGCTGCTTCGGCGGCGAGGAGTCGCTCGGCAAGGCCATGTACAACGACGCGTTCGACCAGTTCGACGCGGGCAAGGCCGCCATGTCGGTCGGCGGCGGACTGGACCGCGCCGAGAAGGACTACAAGACGATCCCGAGCCTCACGGTGATCCCGTTGCCGCAGGTCCCCGAGTCGAAGCACAAGACGCTCATCGACGCGGGCGCCGACGCCGGCTGGGGTGTCACGAAGTGGACCAAGTCGCCCGCTGCGGCGAACGCCTTCGTGAACTTCCTCGTCGGCCCCGAGGCGCAGCAGATCCTCTGGGAGAAGATCCACGCCATCCCCAACAACAACGCGGTCGACATGAAGCTGACCACGCCGATGCAGAAGGCCTACATCCCGCTGATCATGAACCCCGAGAACCACACCGGCTTCTCGTCGTTCCCGCTCGAGCTGCTCGCCGTCGTCGAGCGCAATGCGGCTCCGCTGATCGGCGGCAAGATGACCGAGGACGAGTTCTTCGATCAGGCGAACCGCGCCTACGAGAAGAACTCCTGATCCGGTAGTGCGAGAGATATAGGGAGGGGAGAGGATGACCGCGATGACCACGGAGGCCGCACAGCGGAAGCGCGACCGGCGCACCCGACCGCGCTTCCGCGGCGGACTCGGCGGAGGTCCGGCGGCGCTGCTGCTGATCCTGCCGGTGATCGTGCTCGAGCTGCTGGTCCTCTTCCTCCCCCTCCTCTATATCGCCTATCGCTCGTTCTTCGACTGGCAGCCGGGTGGCATCTCCGAGCCCAACGGGGTCGACAACTACGTCGAGCTCTTCTCGGATCCCGCCTTCTGGCAGGTCGTCGGCAACCAGTTCTTCTACCTGCTGGGCCTGCCGCTCTGGGTGATCGCGCCGCTGATCGTCTCGTTCATGCTGCGCGAGAAGGTGGCCGGGGCCGGGTTCTTCCGCTCCGTCTACTTCCTGCCGGCGGTCATGTCGCCCGCGGTGGTCGCGCTGCTCTTCCGCGCGCTGCTGTCGGCCGACGGTCCGAGCAACGCCCTGCTCCGCACTGTCGGACTGGGCGATCTGGCGCGGCCCTGGCTCAG
>CAMFIY010000158.1 GCA_945952575.1 uncultured Leucobacter sp. | reverse complement strand
CGAGTTGGATCCCGGGCGACGATGGTCGCCCGCGGCGTCGCCGCGCGCAGAGCGCCGCTCTGCTTGGTGCGGCTGGCCGCCGCTGCGCCGCCTGACGGCGGCGAGTTGGATCCCGGGCGACGATGGTCGCCCGCGGCGTCGCCGCGCGCAGAGCGCTGCTCTGCTTGGTGCGGCTGGCCGCCGCTGTCCCGACTGAACCGTCCCGCCGGGCGGCGGATTCCGCACGCTATTCCGGGGAATGCGATGCGGAACCCGCCGCTTGCGGCGATCGCCGCCCGCCGCGTCCCCGCGCGGTGCGCTGTCCGAGCAGGATCCCCGCGAGCACGAGCGCGATCCCGAGCAGCTGGGCTGCGGTGAGCGATTCTCCCGCGAGCGCGGTGCCGAGCAGCACGCCGGTGACCGGGTTCAGCAACCCCACGATCCCGACCACGCCCGAGGGCAGGTGCGCGAGTCCGCTGAACCAGCAGACGAAGGCGAGCGCGGTCGAGACGACCGAGAGGAACAGGATCGCCGCGATCCCGTCGCCGTCGAGACGCGGCGGCGCCCCCTCGAAGCCGAGGGCGAGGATCAGCAGGATCCCGCCGCCGGCGAGCAGCTGCCATGAGGTCGTCGCGAGGATCGGCGTCCGATCGCGCCAGCGCTCCGTGAGGACGGAGCCGAGTGCCGAGCTGGCGAGCGCGGCGACCGACGCGGCGACGCCCCAGCCGTTGATGCGTCCGGCGGAGAGCCCGACGATGAGTACGACCCCGACCAGGCCGCTGGTGGCGCCGAGGAGTGTCCAGGCGCCGAGTCGCTGATTCAGCAGGAGCGCACCGAGCAGCGCGAAGGCGAAGGGTGCGAGCGCCATCAGCGAGGCGGCGATCGAGGAGGGGAGCAGCTGGGCCGCGAGGAAGATGAGGACGAAGAAGCCGCTGAAGTTAAGCGCGCCGAGCACGGGCGCCCGCCACCACCAGGACCCGGTGGGGCGCTTGCGAACCAGCAGGAAGAGCAGGATGCCCGCGGGGAGTGCGCGCAGCGTGGCGCCCCAGAGCGGGATGTCGGCCGGCAGGAAGTGCTGGATCACGTAGTAGTTCGCGCCCCAGGAGATCGGGGCGACCGCGGTGACGGCGATCCACTTGGCGTTCGACCCGCGGGATATTGCTTCCATGGAAGACAGTATAGCTTCCGTGGAAGGTATACTGAAACCATGACCGGTGAAGACGACCACGTGGATCGGATCCTCGCGCAATGGGCGACCGAGCGACCCGAGCTGGACGTCTCGCCGGTCGGCGTGATCGGGCGCCTGCACCGGATCGCGGACCGCCTCCGGGTCGAGCTGGTCGCACTGTACGAGAGATACGGTCTCGGCGAGGGGGAATTCGACGTCCTCGCGACGCTGCGGCGATCGGGAGAGCCGTACGAGCTCGCCCCCGGCGCGCTGGCGCAGCGCACCATGGTCACGACCGGGGCGGTCAGCAAGCGGCTCGACCGGCTCGAGGCAGCCGGACTGATCCGGCGGCGCAGCAGCGAGCTCGACGGCCGCAGCCGGGTCGTCGGCCTCACCGAGGCGGGGCTCGCGGTCATCGACGAGGCCTTCGCGGCGCACATGCGCAACGAGGCGCGACTGCTCGAGGGGCTCGACGCTGCGCAGCGTGCGCAGCTCGCGGATCTGCTGAAGACCTGGATGCGCGCGCTCGGAGGCTGAACGGCGAGCATCTCGGCCGGCTCCGTCAACTACGCTGGAACGGTTATGGCGCATCTGCTGGGGGCCGAGGCCCTGCATCTCGAAGTACCGACCAAGGTCGTATTCGATTCGGTGACCCTCGGGGTCGCCGAAGGCGATCGGATCGGCATCGTCGGCCGCAACGGCGACGGCAAGTCCTCACTGCTCGCGTTGCTGGCGGGTCGGCGCGGTCCGGACGGCGGCCAGGTGACCGTGCGCGGCGGCACGCGGATCGGCGTGCTCGATCAGGAGGATCGCTTCGAGCCCGGCGAGACCGTGGCCGGCGCGATCGTCGGCGATCTGCCCGAGCACGAATGGGCCGGGGATCCGCGCGCCCGTGAGGTCATCGACGGCCTCGTCGCGGATCTCGGCTGGGATGCGCCGCTCGACGAGCTCTCGGGGGGCCAGCGCCGCCGGGTCGCGCTCGCCCGGCTCCTCGTGGGGGAGTGGGACGTTCTCGCGCTCGACGAGCCGACGAACCACCTCGACGTCGAGGCGATCGCCTGGCTCGCGGAACACCTCTCCCGCCGCTGGCCCAAGAACCAGGGCGCGCTCCTCGCGGTCACGCACGACCGCTGGTTCCTCGATGCCGTCTGCACTACGACCTGGGAGGTGCACGACCGCATCGTCGAACCCTTCGAGGGCGGGTACGCCGCGTACATCCTGCAGCGGGTCGAGCGCGATCGGCAGGCGGCCTCCATCGAGCAGAAGCGCCAGAATCTCGCTCGCAAGGAGCTCGCCTGGCTGCGGCGAGGAGCGCCCGCGCGCACTTCGAAGCCCAAGTTCCGGATCGACGCGGCGAATGTGCTCATCGAGGACGTGCCGGAGATCCGCGACAAGACGGCGCTGCAGTCGCTCGCCGTCGCCCGGCTCGGCAAGGAGGTGGTGAACCTGCTCGACGCCGGCGTCGCCTACGGTGAGGACGCGGCGCGGCGCGAGATCCTGCGCGAGGTCGAATGGCGCCTCGCTCCCGGTGAGCGCACCGGCATCCTCGGCGTCAACGGCGCGGGCAAGTCGACACTGCTGGGCCTGATCGCCGGCACGGTGAAGGCCACGAGCGGCACGGTGAAGCGCGGCAAGACGGTGAAGGTGGCGACGCTCACCCAGCGTCTCGACGAGCTCGAGGAGCACCTGAACGACCCGGTCCGCGTCGTGATCGGGCGGCTGCGGACGAGCTTCACCGTCGGGTCCGGTTCGAAGGCGCAGGAGCTCACGCCCGGCCAGATGCTCGAGCGGATGGGCTTCACGAGCGCGCAGCTCTCGACACCGGTGAAGGATCTCTCCGGCGGGCAGAAGCGACGCCTGCAACTGCTGCTGATCCTGCTCGACCAGCCGAATGTGCTGATCCTCGACGAGCCCACCAACGACCTCGACACCGACATGCTCGCCGCGATCGAGGACCTGCTCGACTCGTGGCCGGGAACGCTCATCGTGGTGTCGCACGACCGCTACTTCCTCGAGCGGGTGACCGATCAGCAGTACGCGATCCTCGACACGCGCCTGCGGCACCTGCCCGGCGGCGTCGAGGAGTACCTGAAGCTGCGGGCCGCCCAGGATCGGGCCGCCGCCGCCGGCGGCGGTGCGGCGTCGGTCGCCGAATCGGGCGGTACAGCCGGTGCTCCCGCGCTCTCCGGCGCCGAGCTGCGGGCGGCCGAGAAGGAGCTCTCCGCGGTCGAGCGCAAGATGGAGCGCTTGCAGGCGGATGCGGTGAAGTCCCGCAGCGGGCTCGCGGATCTCGACCAGGCTGACTATGCGCTGCTGAATGCGGAGATGGTGAAGATCACCGCGATCGAGGACGAGATCGCGGCGCTGGAGGAGCGTTGGCTCGAACTCTCCGAACAACTCGAGTAGCGGCCGATTTCGGCGTCAGATGTCGGCGGATGCCGGTACGGTGCGCTCGAAGCACGTCGCGGCGCGGCATGCATGGGTTCGGAGATCGATCAACGAAGAGGCCCGCAATGAATCTCGGAAACGACGTAGATGGGCCAACGGTCGGATCGCAGTCCTCGACCGGACTGATCCCGAGTCAGGAGTGCGTCTAGAGTCGGAAGCTCTTCTCGGACTCCGGCGAGGGACGCGACGATCATTCGATCCGGAATCCGTCCCCCGCCGAGATGATTCGTCGCGGGCCGCCGACGAGTCCACGTCCCTCGAGTCGGCTCCGTCCGAGACGAATCGTTCCCGAACGCTCCCGGTCCGGGCCGACATGCGGATTCCAATCTGCCTCGTAGCGCTCCGAGCCGAGATAGACCCAGATGGTCGTCTTCCCGGTCGGGAAGATGTCCGGTGAAGACCTCGGTACGCGAAGCGCTCCTCGCATGACATCGCCAGCGGTGACGTTCTGAGTGAGCCGCACCCCGTCAGCCGCTTGTCCGATAGGCAGGGCGGAGCCCCCCCCCGAGGGCGGCGGGGGCACCTGAACTCGAACGGGCGAGGGCGCGATTTGCTCCTCCTTCGGCGCCTTGACTCCGGCGAACCCATGACGCTTACGCGGGCCGTGCGGGAGGACGAGGTTGGCGAAGGGAAGCGGCAGACCAGGATCCACAAGCGCCGCTCCTGGTCGAGTAGAACTGGCCCACCCGGGCACGTACGCTCGTTCCTGCGAGACCGATGTAGACGACCGGCTCACCAAACACCCACATCTGGGAGAGGCGGTTCGCGAGGCTCTCCATGTCTGCGGGTTGCCCGTCGATCGTTGCCCCAGGTCTCGTGTCGAGCAGGGTCGCCAGTGCAGACGGGTCGAGTGGACAATCCGTGAGACCGCTCGGATCGTCGCCCTCGGGTGTAGTGGCGACGACGTAGACCCCGGGAAGGCTCAATGGGATCTCGCGTCCCCAGGACACCGCCCCCGCACGTCCACTCCTGCTCGGTCGAACAGTTCATTGACGCTCAGCATCCGTGCCCCTCCGGAATCGGATCTCCTCTCGGAGTCGAAAATAGCGCAGGCGCCTCAAGCTCCGCAGACGCGCCTTTCTGCAGCGTTCATCCACCGGATACCCGGCGTTCTCACCGGGCTCTCCCCGGGGACCTAGCGTGGAATCGCAGCACCGGATCGGCGTTGCGAAGCTACCCAGAGGAGTACGAAATGAAGCGCAGCACAGCGCTCACCTCGGCCGGCGCGGTGGTCGCGCTCATGGCCGCGTCCCTGACCTTCGGCGCAGCGAGCTCGGCGATCGCCTCGCCAGCGGCCGGGAGCAAGTCCCAGGGCAACCAGATCACCAACGTGATCTACCTGCTCGGGGACGGCATGGGGCGCACCCACGTCACCGCGGCCCGCGAGCGCTACTACGGAGCGGCCGGCAGCCTGAACATGGAGAAGCTTCCGGCGCACGGCTACGTGCAGACCTACGCCGTCCAGAAGAACTCGGGTCAGCCGGGCCAGGCCGACTTCGTGCCGAACTACGTCACCGATTCGGCTTCGGCCGCGACCGCATGGGCATCGGGCGTCAAGACCTACAACGCGGCACTGGGCGTGACCGCGAAGGGCAAGCTCGTGCCGACCGCCATGGAGCTGGCGAAGCGAGCCGGCTACCGCACCGGCAACGTGAGCACCGCCGAGATCACCGACGCCACCCCGGCAGGCCAGATGAGCCACGCGCTCGCCCGCGGCTGCCAGGGGCCGGTCTACTCGGAGAAGTCCTGCCAGGACACCGCCATCACCGGCTCGGTTCTGCCGACCACCGACATCCGCGTCACCCCGATCGCGAAGCAGATCGCGCGCAACGGCACCGCCGACGTCATCCTCGGCGGCGGTCTGAGCCGCTTCGACTCCGCCGACGAGGCCGCGTTGAAGGCCCAGGGGTACCAGGTGCTCGGCTCTCCGGCCACCCAGACCGTCGCGACCAAGACGGACCTGCAGCAGGTCTCGGGCAAGAAGGTCTTCGCGCTCTTCAACAAGGGCAACCTGACCATCGAGAAGACGAAGCGCGAGAACCCGGCGTCTGCAGAGGCCGCTGAGCCGACCCTCGCGTCGATGACCAAGAAGTCGATCGAGCTGCTGAAGAACGGCACGAAGAAGGGCAAGGGCTTCTACCTCCAGGTCGAGGGCGCGCTCATCGACAAGCGCTCGCACGCGAACGACGCCGCGCAGACGCTCGAGGAGATCAAGGCGTTCGACGACGCGGTGAAGGTGGCCTACGACTTCGCGAAGAAGGACGGGCACACCCTCGTCATCGTGACCGCCGACCACGAGTGCGCCGGATTCAACATCATCGAGAAGGGCAGCTTCACCAACGCCGAGGCCGCGAACCCTCCGGTGAACGTGGACAGCGGCAACATCGCGAACAATTCGAGCCCCTCGCGCCCCGGGGGCAACACCAAGGACGCCTCGCGCTCGACCGGCATCGTGAACGGTTCCGGTTCCGGCGATCCTCACAACTTCGCTCCGGCGACCTTCCGCACGGCGGACGATCCGGCCGGGGTGGAGGACGGCACGGAGGACGCGAGCCTGTGGCTCACCTACCTGTCGGGCAATCACACGGGCGCCGACGTGCCGGTGTACGCCTACGGCCCGAATGCCGGTGCGCTGCAGCGGACGGTCGACAACACCGATCTCTTCGGCATCGTCACCGGTGCGCTGCGGGTCCGCAAGTGAGCCGAGCGCTTCCCGCGGTCATCGCCGCTGCTCTGGGCCTCGCCCTCCTCTCCGGATGCGCCGCATCCGGAGAGGAGGCGGGGCCCTCCGGCGCGCCCGAGGCGGTGACCGGCGAAAACGGACCAGCGGTGAAGACCGCCCTCCCCGGGCTCGCGGCAGCGGTGGGGGATCCGGAGCTTCCGTCCTTCGCCGACGCCCGCCCCGGG
>CAMFIY010000157.1 GCA_945952575.1 uncultured Leucobacter sp. | reverse complement strand
ATCCGCTACATCGTGTTCAACCTGCACACCATGCCCTACGGCGCGAAGACCCCCGAGGCCGACGCGAAGAAGGCCCTCGCGGTGCGTCAGGCCGCTGCCGATCTGATCGACCGCTCCAAGATCGCGTCCGAGGTCTACAAGGACACCTTCACCCCGCTGTTCAGCCAGGTGGCGCAGGGCTTCCCCGGAGCGACCGAATCCTTCAAGACCCTCTACGGCGACAAGAACGGCGGCCCGGACGTCGCTGCGGCCAAGAAGGTGCTCGAGGATGCGGGCGTCTCGATGCCGGTCAAGCTGCAGCTGCAGTACAACCCGGATCACTACGGCGACTCCTCGGCCGAGGAATACGCGCAGGTCAAGGCCCAGCTCGAGACCGACGGCGTCTTCGCGGTCGATCTGCAGTCGACCGAGTGGGGTCAGTACAGCGCCGACTTCCCGGCCGACGCATACCCGGCCTTCCAGCTCGGCTGGTTCCCCGACTTCTCGGATCCGGACAACTACCTCACCCCGTTCTTCACGACGGGCGGCGGTTTCACGAACAACCACTACGACAACGCCGAGGTGAACTCGCTGATCGAGAAGCAGCGCGCCACCGAGAACGCTGACGAGCGCGTCAAGCTGATCGAGCAGATCCAGGATCTGGTCGCGAAGGACGTGCCGACCCTGCCGCTCCTCCAGGGCACGCAGGTGGCGGTCACGACGGATGCCATCGACGGCGTGGTGCTCGACGGATCCTTCAAGTTCCGCCTGGGCACGATTACCAAGAAGTAGTCGATTCGAATACTGGGAGGGGGCCGGACGGCTCCCTCCCAGTACTCTTTTCTCACCATGACTGTGACAGCACCGGCCGCACCTCCGGCCTCGACGAAGAAGCCCCGCTCCGGCGGCGGCCTCGGGCGCTACCTCCTCTGGCGCGCCCTCCTGATCATTCCGACCGTGTTCATCCTGGTGACGCTGGTGTTCATCCTGATGCGCGGCATCGGCGATCCGATCACCGCGGCGATGGGCGGCAAGCTGCCGCCGGACGAGCTCGCGAAGCGCATCCACGAGGCGGGCTACGATCGGCCGATCCTCATCCAGTACTTCGAGTATCTCGGGCAGGTCTTCACCGGCAACTTCGGCACCACTATCAGCGACCATCGCCCGGTGACCGAGGTCCTGCTGACGTTCGGATCCGCGACGCTGGAGCTCGCGATCTACACGCTCATCGTGGCGTTCGTCGTCGGCATCCCGCTCGGGATGCTCGCCGCCTACTACCGCGACCGCGGGCCGGATGCGGCGCTGCGCGTCTTCGCCATCCTCACCTACGCGACGCCGGTCTTCTTCTCCGGCCTGCTGATGAAGCTGATCTTCGGCGTCTGGCTGGGGTGGCTCCCGACGACGGGGCGCGCCTCGATCGCGACCGAGCTCAAGTTCCAGTTCATGCCGAATCCGACGGGGATCTATCTGATCGATGCGTTGCGCCTCGGCAGTGCCGAGGCGGTGGGCGACGTGCTGATCCATGCGATCCTGCCGGCGCTCACGCTCGGACTGATGACGGCCGGGGTGTTCCTGCGCCTGGTGCGCACCAACATGATCGGCACGCTCGGCCGCGAGTACATCGACTCCGGTCGCTCCCGCGGCGTCGGCGAGTACCGACTGGTCACGAAGCACGCCTATCGGCCGGCGCTGATCCCGATCATCACCGTGATCGGGATGCAGATCGCGCTGCTGCTGGGCGGCGCGGTGCTGACGGAGACCACGTTCGAATGGAAGGGGCTCGGCTTCCAGCTGGCCCACTACCTGAGCGCGCGCGACTTCACGGCGGTCCAGGGCATCGTCGCGCTGCTCGCCGTCATCGTCGCCCTGAGCAACTTCATCGTCGACGTGCTGGCCGCGCTGATCGATCCGCGAGTGAGGTACTGACGTGTCGAATATCACACCGGACACCACGGCGCTCGTCACCGCAGCGCCTGCCGCCTCGGGCCGGGATCGCGGCTGGCGCTCCTGGCCGCTGATCCGCCAGGTCCGCCAATCAGTCGGACTGCAGCGGGTCATGCTCATCGTCGGCCTGGCCATGGTCGCGTTCTTCGTGATCCTCGCGGTGTTCGCGCCGCTGATCGCGCCTTACGACTTCAACGCGCTCTCCGGGCCGGGCGGGGACTTCGGATCCCGTCAGGCGCCCTCGGCGGCTCATCCGTTCGGCACCACGGTCGCCGGCTACGACGTGCTCTCGCGCGTGGTCTACGGTTCGCGCACGGCGCTGCTCGTGATCGTGATCGCCGTGCTGAGCTCGATCTTCGTCGGTTCCCTGCTCGGCCTGATCTCGGGCTATCTGGGCGGCTGGGTCGATCGCGTGATGGTCGTGATCGCCGATGCGATCTACGCCTTCCCCTCGCTGCTGCTCGCGATCGTCATGTCGATCATGATCTCCGGAGGGCAGTCGGATCTCTGGGGCGGCATCTGGTCGGCATCGCTGTCGATCACGGTGGTCTTCATCCCGCAGTATCTGCGCGTCGTGCGCAGCGAGGTGATCCGGGTGAAGGCCGAGGCCTTCGTCGAGTCGGCCCGCGTCGTCGGCGCGAGTCACTGGCGCATCATGTTCCAGCACGTGTTCCGCAACTCCACCCGCTCCCTCCCGCTGGTGTTCACCCTGAACGCCTCGGAGGCGATCCTGACCCTCGCCGGCCTCGGCTTCCTGGGCTTCGGCATCGAGCCGAACTCGGCGGCCGAATGGGGGTACGACCTCAACAAGGCGGTCGCCGACGTCACGACGGGCATCTGGTGGACGAGCCTCTGGCCCGGTCTCGCGATCGTGCTCATCGTCATGGGCCTCACGCTCACGGGGGAGAGTCTGAACGATCTCGCGGATCCGCGGCTGCGCAGCCGCCGCCGCGTGAAGGCGGGCAGCGGGAAGGTCGCGGCTACCTCGGTCGGAGCGCGGGGCGCAGACGAAGGGAGCGAGCGATGAGCCATCTGCTCGACATCCAGAACCTCGAAGTCACCTTCGCGACGGATCAGGGCGCGGTCACCGCGGTCGACGGCGTCTCGCTGCAGGTCGAGCCGGGCCGCGTCCTCGCAGTGGTCGGCGAGTCGGGATCCGGCAAGACCGTCTCGGCCCGCACCGTGCTCGGGCTCCTGCCCGAGACGGCCATCGCCGAGGGATCGGTCGTGCTGGCCACCCGCGACGGAGCCGCACGCAACGACATCCTGCACCTGAGCGCGGACCAGATGCGCCGCGTGCGCGGCCGTGACGTCGCGATGGTGTTCCAGGAGGCCTCGACCGCGCTCAACCCGGTGTACCCCATCGGCTGGCAGATCGCCGAAGGCCTGCGGGCGCACGGCAAGCTGTCGAAGAAGGAGCTGCGCGCCCAGGCGATCGAGATGCTGACACTCGTCGGCCTGCCGGATCCCGAGCAGCGGGTGGACTACTTCCCGCACCAGCTCTCCGGAGGCCAGAAGCAGCGCGTCATGATCGCCATGGCGCTCGCCCTGCGGCCCGGGCTGATCGTGGCCGATGAGCCGACCACGGCGCTCGACGTGACCGTGCAGGCCGAGATCCTCGACCTGCTGCGCAAGCTGCGCGACGAGCTGGGCACCGCGATCCTGCTCATCACCCACAACATGGGCGTCGTGGCGGATCTCGCCGACGACGTCGCGGTGATGTATCAGGGCAAGGTGGTGGAGCAGGCGCCCGTGGCCGAGCTCTTCGCGAGCCCGCGCCAGGACTACACGAAGCAGCTGCTGGGGGCGGTGCTCAAGCTGGGCGAGAGCCGCGTGCGGCCCGCCGCCCGCGACCGGCCCGCGACCGGCGACGCGCCTGCGGCTCCGATCGTCCGTGCCAGGGGCCTGGAGATCCAGTACCCCGGCCGTCTCGGCAGGCCGGGATTCAGGGCCGTCCAGGGCGTCGACTTCGAGATCGCGGCGGGCGAGGTCTACGGCCTCGTCGGCGAGTCGGGATCCGGCAAGTCGACGATCGGACGCGCCATCGCCGGCCTGACCACGATCACCGGAGGCTCGCTCGAAGTGTTCGGGCACGAGATGCTCGGCTTCTCCGAGCGAAGGTTCCGGCCGCTGCGCAAAGACATCGGCTTCGTGTTCCAGGATCCAGCCTCGAGCTTCAACCCGCTGCTCACCATCGCGCAGAACGTCGCGGAGCCGCTGCTCGTGCACCGCGTCGCGCGGAGCGCGGAGGCCGCGCGGCCGCGCGTCGACGAGCTGCTGGAGGCGGTGCAGCTGCCCCGCGCCTACGGCGACCGCTACCCGCACGAGCTCTCGGGCGGTCAGCGCCAGCGCGCCTCGCTGGCCCGCGGGCTCGCGCTCGACCCGAAGCTGCTGATCGCGGATGAGCCGACGAGCGCGCTCGACGTCTCGGTGCAGGCGCGCGTGCTGGAGCTCTTCGTCGAGCTGCAGCAGGAGCTGGGCTTCGCGTCCCTGTTCATCACGCACGACCTCGCCGTGGTCGACGCGCTCGCAGACCGGGTCGGGGTGCTCTTCCACGGCCGCCTAGTCGAGAGCGGCACGATTGAGCAGGTGCTCGGGAACCCGCAGGAGGCCTACACGCAGCGTCTCCTCGCCTCGCTCCCGGTGCCGGATCCGGTGGAGCAGGCTGCTCGCCGCGAGGCGTGGCGGGCCACGCTGAAGGAGTGACTCCGAGCCGGTTCGGTACCGATGCGGGGTGCGTGCGGCAGCGCAGGCACCCCCGCATTGTGCGTTACATCCATATTTCCGCTCGGATCCAAGGTCACGATTGTGTTACCCAATCGCTTTCGATGTGGTGTCTCGCACGATCCTGGCTAGGCTAGCCGGGTCAATCACCTCTGCCGTATTTCGGGCGACATCCCTGCCCGGGGGAGCAGAGACAATTTTCAAGGAGGAAGATCAGTGAAGCGATCACGGATCGGTCTGGGGCTCATCGCCCTCGCCGCCGCGGGCTCCCTGGCACTGGCGGGCTGCAGCTCCGACGGTGGCAAGAAGACCGAGGAGACCACGGGCAACGCAACGGCCATCATCACCACGAATGGCTCGGAGCCCCAGAACCCGCTCATCCCGACCAACACCAATGAGGTCGGCGGCGGCAAGATTCTCGACGCGATCTTCGCGGGTCTCGTGTACTACGAAGCCGATGGTTCGCCGAAGAACGACGTGGCCGAGTCCATCACCCCGAACGACGACGCGACCGAGTTCACGATCAAGCTCCGCCAGGATTCGAAGTTCACCGACGGCACCCCCGTCAAGGCCGAGAACTTCGTCCGCGCGTGGAACCAGGGCGCGCTCGCGAAGAACGCCCACCTGAGCGCCTACTTCTTCGAGGACATCAAGGGCTTCGAGGTCACCGACAAGACCTACGGCTCGACCAAGGATCTCGAGGGTCTCAAGATCGTCGACGACTACACCTTCACGGTCTCGCTGAAGAAGCCGGTCGCCGACTTCCCGCTGCACCTCGGCTACTCGGCCTTCTACCCGCTGCCCGACGTCGCGTTCGACGACATGAAGGCCTACGGTGAGAACCCGATCGGCAACGGCCCCTACAAGCTGGCCAGCGACACGGCGTGGCAGCACGACGTGCAGATCGATCTCGTCAAGAACGACGACTACAACGGCACCCGCGCCGCGAAGAACGGTGGCCTGACCATCAAGTTCTACGCGACCCAGGACGCGTCCTACGCGGATCTGCAGAGCGGCAACCTCGACGTGGTCGACCAGATCCCGGACACCGCGCTCTCGACCTTCGAGACCGACCTCGGCGACCGTGCGATCAACCAGCCGTCCGCCGTCTTCCAGTCCTTCACCATCCCGCAGAACTTCGAGCACTTCAAGGGCGAGGAGGGCAAGCTGCGCCGCGCCGCCATCTCGATGGCGATCAACCGCGACGAGATCACCGACAAGATCTTCTTCGGCACCCGCACCCCGGCGAGCGACTTCACCTCGCCCGTCATCAACGGCTGGAGCGACAGCATCCCCGGCAACGAGGTGCTGAAGTACGACGCGGCCAAGGCCAAGGATCTGTGGGCTCAGGCCGACAAGATCTCGCCGTGGTCGGGTAAGTTCCAGATCGCCTACAACGCCGACGGCGGCCACCAGGGCTGGGTCGACGCGGTGAGCAACAGCATCAAGAACACGCTCGGCATCGACGCCTCAGGCAAGCCGTACCCGAAGTTCGACGTGCTGCGCGAGGAGATCACCAACCGCACCATCAAGACCGCGTTCCGCACCGGTTGGCAGGCCGACTACCCGGGTCTGTTCAACTTCCTCGGGCCGATCTACGCCACCAACGCGGGCTCCAACGACGGCGACTACTCGAACCCCGAGTTCGACAAGCTGCTGAGCGAGGGCTCGTCGCTGACCGACATCGCCGAGGCGAACAAGAAGTACCAGCAGGCCCAGGAGATCCTCTTCCAGGATCTGCCGGCGATCCCGCTGTGGTACTCGAACGTCACCGGCGGTTTCGGCGCTGACGTCCAGAATGTGAAGTTCGGCTGGAACTCCGTGCCGATCTACACGGACATCACCAAGGGCTGACCACCCGAGTTCCGAGGCCCCGGGTGTAACCACGCCCGGGG
>CAMFIY010000156.1 GCA_945952575.1 uncultured Leucobacter sp. | reverse complement strand
GCGCATCGACGACGAGGGGGGCGTCCCGGTGCCGGAGCAGCACGGCAACTACGGCCTCGACGTGCAGGGACCGGCGCGCACGAGCCTCAAGCCGATCGAGATCACGCAGCCGGAGGGGCCGAGCTTCTCGGTCGACGGCGGCCTGGTGCAGTGGGAGAACTGGAAGTTCCGCGTCGGCTTCACGCAGCAGGAGGGCCTGGTGCTGAACCAGATCACCTTCCGCGACGGCGACGAGGATCGATCGGTGGCGCACCGGGCCAGCGTGCCCGAGATGGTGGTGCCCTACGGCGACACCTCCGTGAGCCGGTACTGGATCAGCTACTTCGACGCCGGCGAGTACCTGCTCGGCAAGAACGCGAACTCGCTCTCGCTCGGCTGCGACTGCCTGGGCGTGATCCACTACTTCGACGCCTTCGTGCCCGACGACCGCGGCAACCCGGTCAAGATCCCGCAGGCGATCTGCATGCACGAGGAGGACTACGGGATCCTCTGGAAGCACACCGACCTCGAAGGGAGGCCGGAGGCCCGCCGCAGCCGGCGCCTGGTCGTCAGCTACTTCTCGACCATCGGCAACTACGACTACGGCTTCTTCTGGTACTTCTACCTCGACGGCTCGATCCAGGTCGAGGCGAAGGCGACCGGCATCGTGTTCGCGGGCGCGGGGATCCCGGGCAGCGAGGACGCGCATCGGCCCGAGATCGCTCCGGGCGTCTTCACCCCCGTGCACCAGCACCTCTTCTGCGCGCGCATCGACGCCGCGATCGACGGCGAGGACAACACCCTGCACGAGATCGAGGCGGTCGGCATCCCGATGGGCCCGGAGAACCCCTACGGCAACGCCTTCACCTGGACCGAGACCCAGCTGACCCACGAGCAGGGGGCGCAGCGGATCGCCAACGGCCTGACCTCGCGGGCCTGGGAGGTGCGCTCGGCGCACCGCACGAACTACGTCGGCAAGCCGACGGGCTACCGCCTGCTGCCCGAGGGCAAGGCGCTGCTGATGGCGCAGCCCGAATCGAGCGTGCACGGGCGCGCGACGTTCGCGACCAAGCACCTCTGGGGCACGCAGTACGATCCGGAGGAGCTCTACCCGGCCGGCTTCTTCCCCAACGCGCACGCGCCCGGCGCCGGTCTGCCCGAATGGACGGCCGCCGACCGCTCGCTCGACGGCGAGGACATCGTGCTCTGGCACGTCTTCGGCCCGACGCACATCCCCCGCACCGAGGACTGGCCGATCATGCCCGTCGACTACTCGGGCTTCTGGTTCAAGCCGCACGGCTTCCTGGATCAGAACCCCGCGATGGATCTGCCCGCCTCGGCGCGGGCGGAGTGCGCGGCGGGGGACGACGGGTCGATGACGGGCGCCTGCTGCTCGGGCGGCGGCTGCGGCTGCTGCGCGGGCGGAGCCTGCCGCTGCGGGAACGCCGGCTGCGCCTGCGGCAAGCCGCGCGCGTAGCTCCGGCGGACCGAACCCCGGATGCCGCGCGCTCTGAAGCCCGGCGAAAGTCCCAGCGCACCCGGATCGTGTGCCTCGCGGACAGCTCGCCCGGGCGCGTAGCCTCCTGGCAGAGCCGCGAGCGCGGCGGATGCGCGGCACGCGCACGAGCGAAGGAGCACCGATGACCGAGACGTCCGCCGGCGAGTACGCGCACCTCTTCGTCCGGAACATGCGCAGCTGCGCCGCGGACTTCGTCTACGAGGGCGAGCCGGCCGGGCTGCCCAACCCGGCGAACGTCAGCGAGCCGCTCGGGCTGATGCGCTCGGTGGACGTGCCGGAGAGCCGGATCCACATGAGCCACACCTGGATCCACCCGATCGACGAACCGCAGCACTGGGTCGACGAGCACGAGCACGACTACGACGAGGTGCTCATCTGGACCGGCACGGATCCCGAGAATCCGAGGGACCTGGGCGCCGAGCTCTATTTCGAGATCGAGGGCGAGCGGCACACGGTCACCACCTCGGGCTCCGTCTACATCCCCGCGGGCACCAAGCACTGCCCGCTCGGCTTCACGAAGGTGACGCGCCCGTTCAACTTCAGCGCCCTCTCGCTGAGCGCCGCCTACTCCTCCGGCGAGGAGGACGAGGACCGGACTGTTCCCGCCTGAACAACGTCGCTGCCGTATCGGACAAGGCCGTTCTCAGCGGTCGGACGTACCCTGAGTCCAATTGGACGTGTATCCACTCAAGGAGGATCAATGGAGACCTATTCGAGTCTGCTCGCAGCGATCGCGCCGCAGGGCGGCGAGACCCGCGAGGTCCGCGACCCGGCCACCGACGAGCTGATCGGCCTCGCGCCGGTGCAGGACGTGGCCGCGCTCGAGGCCGCGATCGATACGGCCGCCGCCGCGCAGCCCTCCTGGGCGGCGCTCGGGGATCAGGCCCGCATCGACTACCTGAATCGTGCCGCCGATGCCATCGAGGCGAACGCCGAGGCGCTCGCCGAGCTGCTCTCCCGCGAGCAGGGCAAGCCGCTGAACGGGCCGAACGCCCGCTTCGAGGTCGGCGGCTGCGTCGCCTGGACCCGCACCGCCGCGGCCACCCCCTTGCCGGTCGAGACCATCATCGACGACGAGTCGGGCCGCGCCGAGATGCACTACCGCCCCATCGGGGTCGTCGGCGCCATCTCTCCCTGGAACTGGCCCATGATGATCTCGATCTGGCAGATCGCGCCCTCCCTGCGCATGGGCAACACGGTCGTCATCAAGCCCGCCGAGACGACCAGCCTCTCGGTGCTGGCGCTCGTGCATGTGATGAACCAGGTGCTGCCCGAGGGCGTCCTGAACGTCGTCGCCGGGGAGGGCCGGGTCGTGGGCGCAGCGCTCACCCGCAGCCCCAGGATCGGCAAGATCATGTTCACCGGCTCCACCCCGGTCGGCAAGGGCATCATCGAGGCATCGGCTCCGAACGTCACGCGCCTCACACTCGAGCTCGGCGGCAACGACGCCGGCATCGTGCTGCCCGACGCGGATCCCGCCGCCATCGCCGAGGATCTCTTCTGGGGCGGCTTCATCAACACCGGCCAGACCTGCGCGGCGCTCAAGCGGCTCTACGTGCACGACTCGATCTACGATGAGGTCGTGAAGCACCTGGTGGAGTACGCGAAGAACGTGCCCATGGGCGTCGGCCTCGAGGAGCAGAACGTGCTCGGCCCGCTGCAGAACCGGGCGCAGTTCGACATCGTCGACCGGCTCGTGAAGTCGGCGAAGGCGGCCGGCGCGCAGGTCGTGCTCGGCGGCGACCCCGACTACGACGCCCCGGGCAACTTCTACCCGACCACGATCGTGACGGAGATCGATCCGCACAACGATCTCGTGATCGAGGAGCAGTTCGGGCCGGCGCTGCCGATCATCCGCTACACCGACCTCGAGGACGTGATCGGCCTCGCCAACGAGCTCGAGGTCGGCCTCGGCTCGTCGGTGTGGTCGTCGGATCGCGCGAAGGCGCTCGAGGTGGCGGCCCGCCTGCAGGCCGGCACGACGTGGATCAACTCGCACGGCGGTCTGCACCCGATGGTGCCCTTCGGCGGCGCGAAGCAGTCCGGCTACGGCCGCGAGTTCGGCGTCGAAGGCCTCAAGGCCGTCGCCGAGCCGCACGTGATCAGCGGCTGAGCATCAGCGGCTGAGGGATCCCGGTGGGGCCGGCGTACGGCCCCACCGCCCCGTACGTTATCCGAACGCAACCTCACCGGCACTCGCGCTCCCGGCCGTGTGCTTACGATAGAAAACGAGCGGCCCGCGGGGACGGACCGCCCCCCAGCGAAGAGAAACCGATGACGATGACTCCTCCAGTACAGACCCATCCGGCCGTGACGCAGAGCATGCCGCTGCTCGATTTCAGCTCCTTCTCCGAGATCTCCTCCTCCGCCTTCGTCCCCCTCGCGATCCGCAGCGCCGAGCGCGACGCCTTCCGCGGCCGTCTCCGCACCTCGGAGATCGACCGCCTCGCCTTCACCGAGCTCTTCGCGACCGCTCACCAGGTGGAGCGCACCCCGAAGCTCATCTCGCAGGGCGGCGACTGCTACATGGTCGGCATCATGCTGGCCGGATCCGGGATCCTGGTGCAGGACGGCCGCGAGCTGGTGCTGCGCGAGGGCGACATCACCATCTACGACACCGCCCGCCCCTTCTCGCTGAGCTTCGAGAACGACTCCAAGAACTTCGTGATCACGCTGCCGAAGGACATGCTGAATCTGCCGCAGGAGCTGATCGGCGAGCTGACCGCGACGCGACTGCCCGACGACTCGCGCACCGGCGCGCTCGCCTCCCAGTTCCTGCTGCATGTGCCGCAGGCGATGCAGCAGTCGTTCCGCGAGGTCAACATCAGCCTGGCCCGCACCTCGGTCGGCCTGCTCGAGACCCTCCTGACGATGGCGCTCGGCGCCGAGCGCCTGGAGCAGAACCCGCACCAGGTGCTGCTGCGCAAGATCCGCGAGTACATCGACGAGCACCTCGGGTCGCCCGAGCTCGATCCGGGGCAGATCGCGCTGGCTCACCACATCTCGACCCGCCACCTGCACGGCCTGTTCCGCAGCCAGGGCACGACGGTCTCGGCCTACATCCGCACGCAGCGCCTCGAGCGCTGCCGGCGCGATCTGATCAATCCGGCCCTGACCGACCGCCCCGTCTCGGCGATCGCGGCGCGCTGGGGCTTCATCGATGCGGCGCACTTCAGCCGCGTGTTCCGTGCGCACTTCGATGCGACGCCGCGCGAGGTGCGCACGCAGCGCTGACCTCCTCCGCACGGCACCGGGAAAAGTCCCAGCATCGCCGATCTCGGTGCATCGCGGGGCTGCCGGTGCCGACCGTAGCCTGAGGGCTACGAGGTGGCAGACCGCCTCGGTCGCCGAGCCCGTCGAAGCGTCCGAGCGCGAAGCCGCCGCAACGCAGCAACCGACTTCCCGGAGGAACCATGTCGAACACCTACGACCACCTGTTCGTGACCAACATGCCGAACATCGCGGCCGACTTCAAGAACGAGGGCGACGCGGCCGGCCTGGAGACGCCCACCAATGTGGGCGAGGCGCTCGGCCTGATGCGGTCCAACGAGGTGCCGGAGAGCAAGATCCACATGAGCCACTGCTGGATCTTCGAGACCGATTCGCCCCAGCACTGGGTCAACGTGCACGAGCACGACTACGACGAGATCCTGATCTGGACCGGCACCGACCCGGAGAACCCGGGCGAGCTCGGCGCCGAGCTCTACTTCGACATCGAGGGCGTCCGGCACACGGTCACCACCTCGGGCTCGGTCTACATCCCGGCCGGCACCCGCCACTGCCCGCTGGGCTTCACCAAGGTGACCCGTCCCTTCAACTTCAGCGCGCTCCCGCTGAGCCCCCTCTACGACCCGGACGAGAATTCCGACTCCGCCCTCTCCGAGTCCGCCAACGCGCAGGGCGCCGCGAGCGCGGCGGGCCACGAGGGCTGAGCCGGCCATGGCCGGGACCCTGGACCGCCTGAGCGGCCGGAGCAACGACGACTGGGTCGCCGCGGATCTCGAGTACGTGGTGCATCCGTCGGCTCCGGCCGACGGCGAGCGCCTCGTCGTGGTCGACGGGCACGGCTGCACGCTGGTCGGCGCCGATGGGCGCGAGTACCTCGACGTGCATGCCGGGGCCTGGCTGGTGCAGGCGGGTCACGGCCGCACCGAGATCGCGGATGCCGTGCAGCGGCAGCTGAGCGGGGTCGCCCACTTCTCGCTGCTGCTCGGCGTCACCAACGAGCCGGCGATCGCGCTGGCCGAGAAGCTGATCTCGCTCGCCCCCGAGGGCTTCGGCAAGGTCCGCTTCTGCACGAGCGGCTCGGAGGCGGATGACGAGGCGATCCAGCTCGTGCGCTACTACCACGCCGCGCGCGGGGCGATCTCGCGGACGAAGATCATCACGCTGCAGGGCGCCTACCACGGACGCACGACCGCGGGCACGGCGCTGTCGAAGCGGGATGTCCCGGGCCTGCCGCATGTGCTCGGCGCGGACACGGTGCTCCAGGTCCCCGCACCGACCGCCTATCGCAACGTCTGCCCCGAGGGGCGGGATCTCGTCGACTTCTGCATCGCCGAGCTGGAGCGGACCATCGCCGAGGCGGGCGCCGAGAACATCGCAGCGATGTTCGGCGAGCCGATGCAGGGGCCGGCCGGCATGATCCCGCTGCCCGCGGACTACTGGCCGCGGGTGCAGGAGGTGCTGCGCAGGAACGGCATCCTCATGGTGATGGACGAGGTCGTGACGGCCTTCGGCCGATCGGGCGAATGGCTGCAGAGCACCGCGCTCGGGCTCACCCCCGACCTGATCCTCACGGCCAAGGGTCTCGCGAGCGGATACATGCCCATCGGCGCCCTCCTGCTCTCGAACGAGTTCGCCGCGGGCACCGAGGGCGTGCACGGATCGGGGTCCTACGGCGGTCACGCCGCGTCCTGCGCCGCAGCACTCGCGAACATCGACATCCTCGAGCGCGAGGATCTGCTGCAGAACGCGAAGCATCGCGGCGCGCAGTTGCAGCGTGAGCTGAGCGAGATGCTCGAGCGCGACGTCGTCGGCGACGTGCACGGGAG
>CAMFIY010000155.1 GCA_945952575.1 uncultured Leucobacter sp. | reverse complement strand
GCGCTGATGAGATCGACCGCGAGCTGCGGGATCTGCGGCACCGTGCGCAGAAGATCGATCGCGTTGGGCAGTGCGGAGAACAGCGCTTCGCCGCGAGCCGGACGGCCCGACGCCGCGGGCCCGGCCACCGATCCCGAGACGCGAGTGCCGCTCCCCTGCCGCCGTTCGACGGCCCCGCGCGCTGCGAGCTCGGCGTAGGCCGCGACGACGGTGCCGCGGGCGACCGCGGTGGCCGCCGCGAGGGAGCGCTCGGCCGGGAGGCGGTCCCCGGGTCGCAGCTCGCCGCTGTCGACGAGGTTCTGGATCCCGCCGGCGAGTCGCGCGGCGAGCGTTCCCTCGCCGTGCGCCCAGCGGCCCAGACGCGCGGCGAGCACCCCCGAATCGACGTTGGCCGTTCGGTGATCCACCAGCCGAGAATTGGCACTGTGAAAGAGCGTCATAAGCACTCATCCTGGTCCAATGAACACCTCGAACGCCACCGTTTCGACATTCAATGGATCAATTCCCACGAATTGGACCATCGACGATCTGCTCGAACGCCTCGGCCAAGACGAGCGGTGCATCGACGCCCTGGACCCGGAGAGCCTCCGTCGCATCGAGGCATCGGTGACCCCGGCAGCCGCGACGCCGGGCCGGACCGCCGATCCCGGCACGATCGCCCTGGTCCGGTCCATCGCCGCTCAGCGACTGCAGGATCCCGCGCTGGGCGCCCGTCGGATCTCCGAGCTGCTCGCCGGCCAGGGCCGCGAGGATCACGCCGCCCGGGTGCCCCCGCGGCGCTCGACCAGGTATTCGGCGGGCATCCCCGGGCCGATCCGCACGGACACCTCCGTCGCGGGCACGACGCCGCAGCTCGCGCAGTCCGCGACCGCGTGAACCTCGCCGTCGCAGACGGTGTGACGGTAGAGGATCGGCGGATCCACCGGCGAGGCCCACTCGTCACCCCATTCGGTGAGCGCGATCAGCGCGACCGAGAGCGCACGCCCTTTCCCGGTGAGCAGGTAGTCCGCGGATCCGGCGCGCTCCATGATGCCGGCATCCACGAACCCCTCCAGCCGCGAGGCGAGCACATTCGTGGCGATGCCGAGATTGTGCTGGAAGTCGCCGAACCTGGTCACTCGCGCGAACAGCGCGTCTCGGATGATGAGCAGGCTCCAGCGCTCCCCGACCAGCTCCAGCGATCGCGCGATCGAGCAGATCTGAGTGTCGTAGGTCTTGCCGAGCATATTCCGAGCCTAACACTTGCGTGAAGCAAGCATCGATGCATACGATGACTACGGCGACTTGCATGAAGCAAGTCTTCGAGTGACCGACCGGGCGAACGATCCGGAGCACCGCGAAGGAACACGAGCATGAGCACTGATTTCACCGCGACGATCGACGTGGCGTCCACGCCGCAGACGGCCTTCGAGGCGATCACCGACGTCGCCGGATGGTGGGGGCGGATCACCGGCACGACGACCGCTGTCGGCAACGAGTTCGTCTACGTGGTCCCCGGCCTGCACTACAGCGGCTTCCGGGTCACCGAGCTGGTGCCCGGCCGTCGCGTCGCCTGGCTCGTCACCGGCAGCTATCTCGACTTCATCTCCGACACGCAGGAGTGGAACGGGACCACGGTCGGCTTCGACATCGAGGAGACCGGGCCCGGTCGCACCCGGGTCACCTTCACCCATCTGGGTCTCGACCCCGAGGTCGAATGCTACGAGGTGTGCACGAACGCCTGGAGCATGTTCGTGAACGACAGCCTGAAGGCGCTCATCGAGACCGGCGTCGGCAAGCCGTACACCTTCGGCGGCGACGAGCCCCTGACGGCGGACGACCACCGAGCGCTGCACGACGGCGTCGCCGCGGCGAACGAGGCGGCGGTGTCGGCGTAGCGGCACGCGAACTCATGCGAGGCGACGAGGAGGCGACTACTCCTCCCAGGGATTCGCACGCATCTCCTCCACGAAGTCACCCCGCACGAAGCCCGGCATGAAGTGGGCCAGCACATCGGCGTTTATCGTGCCGAAGGTGGTCTCGGGCCGGTGCACATTCCCCGCGGTGAAGGCAGCGAGGATCCGGTTCTTGAAATCAGGCCGAGGATGCACCGCGACGACCTCCTTACGCGCCGCGACTCCAACCTCGTCGTACCAGATTCCGTCCACGTCGGTCTCCACACCGGCGGTGACGAGCGCGATCTCGGGCGCCATGAACTCGGGGATAGGTGGAGTGGGGTGCAGGGCGGTCGGGGTCCGCAGGCCCTGGATCCGCTCCGGTTCGACTCCGCGGCTCGCGAGGAAGTCCTGTGCGGCGTTCGCGCCGTCGACCTCGAAGCGCAACTGTGAGTCGCGGAACGTCTCGGTCAGACCCAGATCGTGGAACATGGCGCCGGCGTAGAGCAGCTCCGGATCCGCCGTGAGGCCGCGCGTGCGCCCGACGAGGGAACCGAATAGGAAGACGCGACGCGAGTGGTGAAACAGCAGCTCGTCCTCGCAATCGCGGATGCATTCGGTGATGTCGCGAGCGAGCGCGGTGTCGGGGATCTCGATCCCGGCGATGATCTCAGCCATGGTGTCCTCCTTCGAGCCGCTGCCGCAGACTCAGGATCCCGCCGCCGGTGCCTGCGACGTGAGTGGCCGAATCGACAGATATCCCTGAAAAACAGACATACTGGAGCGATGACAGCGCATCGGGTGGTCTTCCTGACTTTCGACGGGGTCACGCATCTCGACGTTGCCGGGCCGGCGGAGGTGTTCGCAGAGGCGCGGGAGCTGGGTGCTGACTATGCACTCGAGTACGTCTCCCCCACGGGCGGCCCGATACGCAGCTCTACGGGGATGAGGCAGCTCGTCGACCGCCCGGCTCACGAGGTGGAGCGCGCCGACACCGTCATCATCCCCGGTGGCGATCTGCTACCGACGACTGCCGCGGACCCCGACGTGCTCGACTCGGTCGCGTGCCTCATCGCCGCAGGATCCCGCGTCGCGTCGATCTGCACCGGTGCCTTTCTGCTCGCGGCCATCGGCGCGCTCGACGGGCGGCAGGCCACGACGCACTGGGCGCACACTGCGCTGCTTGCGCGCGCGTACCCGCAGATCGAGGTGCTCCCCGACCGGCTCTTCACCCGCTCGGGCAGATTCCACACCTCGGCCGGGGTCTCGGCCGGCATCGATCTCGCGCTTTCGCTGGTCGAGGCCGATCACGGCGCGGATCTCAGCCGGGAGGTAGCGAGACAGCTGGTCGTCTATCTGCACCGACCCGGCGGACAGTCCCAGTTCTCCACGCTGCTGACGGTCGCGCCGTCCAGCCACGAGGCGGTACGGCGGGCGACCGATGCGATCGCCGCCGACCCCGCGGCGGCCCTCGCGCTCGACGATCTGGCGCGGATCGCCGGACTGAGCTCCCGGCATCTCACTCGCCTCTTCCGCACCGAGCTCGGGACGACCCCGGCCCGCTTCGTCGAACGGGTACGGATCGATCTCGCGACGGCGTTCCTGCTGCGCGGGGAGTCGGTCGCCGCGGCCGCCTCGCGCTCGGGGCTCAGGAGCCCCGAGACGCTTCGCCGCCTGTTCCTAGCGCGTCACGGCGTGCCGCCGAGCGAGTATCGGAAGCGCTTCGGCAGCAGTCTCGACGAGAGATCAAGCAAACTGGGTCAGACCAGGCGTCGCGCCGGAGACACCGTGTAGGTGTCCTCGGGATCGGAGAAGGCGGCATCGCCGAGCGCGGTGTCGATCGCGGCCAGCACATCCGCGTCGAGCGTCACGCCCGAGGCCTTCACCGTATCCGCCAGCTGCTCGGGCCGTGAGGCGCCGACGAGCGCCGCGGCCACGTTGGAGTTCTGCAGCACCCAGGCGATGGCCAGCTGCGGCATGGTCAGGCCGAGGCCGTCGGCGATCGGGCGCAGGCGCTGCACCGCTTCGAGCACGTCGTCGCGCAGGAAGTCCTGCACGAAGCGCGCGCCACCCTTCTCATCGGTGGCGCGGGATCCCGCCGGTGCCGGCCGACCGGGCAGGTACTTGCCCGAGAGCACGCCCTGCGCCATGGGCGACCAGACGATCTGGGACATCCCGAGCTCTTCGGCCGCCGGCACGACCTTGCCCTCGATCACGCGCCAGAGCATCGAGTACTGCGGCTGGTTCGAGAGCAGCTGGAAGCCGAGCTGCTTCGCCAGAGCATGCCCTTCGCGCAGCTGCTCCGCGGTCCACTCCGAGACGCCGATGTAGAGCGCCTTGCCCTGCCGCACCACATCGGCGAACGCCTGCATCGTCTCCTCGAGCGGGGTCTCGTGGTCGTACCGGTGCGCCTGATAGAGCTCGACGTAGTCGGTGCCCAGCCGGCTGAGCGAGCCGTTGATCGACTCGAAGATGTGCTTGCGACTCAGCCCCGTATCGTTCGGGCCCTTCGGCCCGGTCGGGAAGTAGACCTTCGTGAAGATCTCGAGGCTCTCCCGGCGCTGGCCGGCAAGCGCCTTGCCGAGCACGACCTCGGCGGCCGTGTTCGCATACGTGTCCGCCGTGTCGAACGTGCTGATCCCGGCGTCGAGCGCCGCATGGACCGTCTTGATCGCGGCGTCGTCCCCCACCTGAGATGCGTGCGTCACCCAGTTGCCGAGGGTGATCTCAGAGACCTTGAATCCGCTGTTGCCGAGGTATCGATACTGGACCATGACCCCAGCCTATTCCTCGCGCGGAGGGTCCGGCAGCCCCGATCCGGTCCGAGCCCGGGGTCCGATCGCCTCGATATGATGAGCGCGTGGCTGACACGAAGGCGATGGTCGAGGCGATCGATGCCGAGCTGCGCGCCCGGGCGACCCCGGAGCGGGCGGAGAAGGAGCGCGCCTACCTCAAGAGCGAGATCGAGCACTACGGCGTCAACGTCCCCACCATCCGCTCGGTCGTGAAGACCGCGATCCGGCGCGCGGGTCTCGATCACGACCAGGTGATCGATCTCGCGGAGCGGCTCTGGGAGAAGCCGGTGCACGAACGCCGGGCGGCAGCGGCCGAGGTGCTCGTGGCGAACGTGAAGGTACTCGCCCCGGACGATATCGGCGTGCTCGAACGCCTGCTCCGCGAGGCGCGCACCTGGGCGCTCGTCGACTACCTGGCCGGATCGGTCGTCGGCCCGCTCACCGATCGCGAGCCGGCGCTCTCCGCCGTGCTCGATCGCTGGGCCTCGGACGACGACCTCTGGATCCGGCGGTCCGCCCTGCTCGCCCATCTCGAGCCGTTGCGTGCTGGCGGCGGAGACTTCGCCCGTTTCGGCCGGTACGCCGATCAGATGCTCGACGAGCGAGAGTTCTTCATCCGCAAGGCGATCGGCTGGATCCTCCGCGATACGGCGCGCAAGCGGCCCGACCTCGTATTCGAGTGGCTGCTCCCCCGCGCGGCCCGCGCCGCCGGACTCACCGTGCGCGAAGCCGTCAAGCCGCTCGCGCCCGAGCAGCGCGAGGCGATCCTGGCCGCACGGAACCCCGGCACGGACGGACGAGGAGCCTCATGACCGAGCAGCCCGAGCACCCTTCGACCGCGACGCCGTTCTGGAGAGCCGATCCGAGCGCGCTGCTGCGGGTCGGCGACGGATTCTCCCTCCGCGACGTGGATCCGGGATCCGCGCCGGGCACCCACGCGGACAAGGCGGCGGGCCTCGCCGAGCTCGCACGCAGCGCGCAGGAGCTGCGCGAGCTGCAGGAGAAGCTGTTCGCGCAGAGCCGGCTCGGCGCGATGGATCGACTGCTCGTCGTGCTGCAGGCCATGGACGCGGCCGGTAAGGGCGGTGTCGTGAACCACGTGTTCGCGCAGCTCGAGCCGTACGGCCTCGCCCTCGCCGCGTTCAAGGCGCCGAGCGAAGCAGAGCGCGCGCACGACTTCCTGTGGCGGATCGAGCCGCGGGTTCCCGGGCCCGGCCTGATCGGGCTCTTCGACCGTTCGCACTACGAGGACGTGCTGATCCAGCGCGTGCGCGGATTCGCCCCGCCGGAGGAGATCGCTCGCCGCTACGGCGCGATCAACGACTTCGAACGGCGCATCGCCGACGCCGGAGTGCGGATCGTCAAGATCATGCTGCACGTCTCGCCCGAGGAGCAGGCCACCCGTCTGATCTCGCGGCTCGACGATCCGGACAAGCACTGGAAGTACAACCCCGGCGACCTGGACGAGCGCCTGCTCTGGCCGGAGTACATGGAAGCGTTCCAGATCGCGATCGAGCGCACGCGCGCCGCGCACGCGCCCTGGTTCGTCGTGCCCGCGAACCGCAAGTGGTATGCGCGGGTCGCGGTGCAGCGGATCGTGATCTCCGAACTGCAGCGAATCGACCCGCAGTGGCCCGACGCCGATTTCGATCCCGCGGTCGAGCGAGCGCGGGTCGAGGCCTCGCTCGGACTGCACTGGCCCGGCTGAGGCGCTCCCCTCCCCTCATTCCCCTCAGTTCCGCCGCGGCGCAACCCGCCGCGCTATTCAGTGTTGCTAAATACTGGTACTTGGCGTTACTATCTAGTGGTACTCAACATCACTGAATAGCAAAAGGGGCTCCGGTGGGCAAACAGATGACCGAGATGCTCAAGGGCACGCTCGAAGGCATCGTCCTGGCGATCCTGG
>CAMFIY010000154.1 GCA_945952575.1 uncultured Leucobacter sp. | reverse complement strand
GACGTTCGCGTGGACCAGTGAAGCGCCCGGCGCCGCGGCAGTGCATTGTTCGGTGATCGGATTCGACCGGCCGTCGAGGAAGAGAGCGCGGCTGTTCGACTACTCCGGCAACCTCAAGGGTGAGCCCGTCGAAATCCCCGTGGTGGATCAGCTCAACGGCTACCTCGTCGACGGCCCGATTGTCCTGGTCGACCAGCGCCGAAGCCCACTGGCCTCGGCGCTTCCTCCGATGGTGTTCGGGAACATGGCTCGCGACGACGGCAACCTTCTCATCGAGCCGGACGACTACGCGGAGGTCATGGCGGATCCGATCGCTGCGAAGTACGTCCGACCGTTCGTCGGGGCCCGGCAGCTCATCCACAACGAACCCCGGTGGTGCCTGTGGCTCGTGGATCTTGACCCCAGCGACATCGCCCGATCCCCGATACTCCGCGGGCGGCTGGATGCCGTGCGTCAGTTCCGCGCAGCGTCGAAGGCCGAGTCCACGCGACAGATGGCGGACACGCCGCACCTGTTCGGTCAAAGGTCGCAACCCGACACGCCCTATGTCTGTGTGCCGCGGCATGTGAGCGAGACACGCAAGTTCTTCCCGACCGCCCTGTTCACCCCTGATGTGATCTGCGGTGACGCGAACTTCAAGGCAGACGACCCAGACGGCCTCGCCTTCGCAGTGATCTCGTCGTCGGCATTCATCACCTGGCAGCGCACTATCGGCGGTCGCCTTGAGTCTCGTCTGCGCTTCTCGAGCACCCTGACGTGGAACACTTTCCCCTTGCCCGCCCTCACCGACACGCAGCGTGCCGCCATCATCGCCGGGGGGCAAGCCGTTCTGGATGCGAGAGCGCTACGCCCAGAACGCTCGCTCGCAGACCACTACAACCCCCTCGCGATGTCGCCCGAACTGCTCCGGGCGCATCGTGAGCTCGACACTGCTGTCGACAAGGCCCTGGGCCTGCGGGGGATAGCGACGGAGGCTGACCGACTGCGAGCGCTGTTCGCCAGCTATGCGAAGCTCACCACGGTCGACGAGCTCGCGATGCCGAAGAAACGTCCCCGCAAGGCGACAGCAGCGAGTGCGGCATCGTGAGCTGGCCGTACCCGACCGTCCGCGTCGATGGGACCGCGACGGTCGATGAGGAAGGGGAGAATCAGGTCTGCGCCTGTGGCAATGATTCGTGGACTCAGGACTGGCGGAGCGCCGATCGTCTTGGGCGTCTTGCCTTCGATGCTGCTGGTTCGGCCGACCCCGACGAGTTCGCGGTCTGCCCAGTGTGCGGCCGTGTGTATCCCAACGCTGCTCTGTTCCACGGCGCCGCGGCCGCGGTGGCTCGCTATGAGATCACTAGTGCCGAGTTCATTGCTGCGCTACAGCGGTATGACCACGACGCCTACGGATCCGGCGGGTCGCTGACGAGCTGAGTCACGCGGTCGTCGTCGGCACGGGGCTGTCGGTGCGCCGGCATAGTGTTCGCTGTTGTGGTGCAGCACTGGTCTCCGATGTCTCAGCTGCAGGCGTCGCCGGAGCCGGGGATCTGGTACGTGTTCGACCACAGCAAGAGGATCGCGATCATCCGCCATGTCGAGATCCGCGGCCGTAGGCTGCTGCGTTCCGTGACGTTCGATCGCGATCCCGAGCGGCGAGTGTTGATCGGCTACTTCCCCGACGATGCAATGAGGCTCGCTGTCGAGTGCACCTGGTCGGAGTATGTGAGGGCGACTGGTCCACCGGTGAGCAATCGTCGATGATCGCGTGCCACCGGGGCAAGAGAAAACGGCACCCGGCCGGAGCGTGGAAATTGTCACATTCACCAACGATCCAACTGAGGAGGAGCCATCGCCCCGAGGGGCGGAAGGGAACCTGCTCAACAGCCGGGTGCCGCGCCTTAGTGTACCGCGCGGGGCGGTCAGAGCGGGGTGGATTGGAGGAGCTCGTCAGCGACTCGGTCGAGCAGCTGAGGGGTGAGCTGCTCGTGGCGTCCTGCGCGCTTTATGGCGTCGATCGTCGCGAGGATCGTGGTGTGCGCGTCCGGTGCAGAGGGGATGGTCTTCTGTGCCTGTCGGATGCGTGCGCTGAGCTCAAGGATCGCGGTCTCGTCGCGTTCATTGTTCGCGTAGCCGGCGGCGAGCTCGAGCGACTTGTGTAGCAGGCGGGTCTCGGTGGTGGTGAGCGGTGCGGTCATCGTGTCCTCGTGTTCAGGAGATCTGCGGTCAGTCGGGCGAAGCGTGTGTCGACGTCGCGCTGGTCGGGGAGATCGACGTCGGCCGCGATGGGTCGGGCGTCGTAGAAGTGGTGCCGGATGACGCGGCCCCGGTGGTCGACCAGGCCCTCACCCTCGCCCTCGATCGGCTCGAGCAGAGCGACGATGGTGACGGCGAGCTCGCGTGCTGTCGCGCGCTCCCGGATGAGGGCATGATCTCCGAGGCGCAGTGCCGGCCACGCAGTGAGCTCGGGGTCGGTCATGAGGGTGTTCCTTCCTTGCTTCTGGGGGAGGAGCGGCGTAGCCGCCGAGCGGATTTGGGGAGGGGTTCGTTGCGAGGCAGCTTCGCGAGGCGCCAGTCATCGCGGACGGCGATCGCGGCGGCGAAACAGGTCATGAGCGTGGGGTGGTGGTGGTTGGCGCATCCGGCGCGGGTCTGACATCCGAGGTCGTAGCCCTCGGGGCTGCCGTGGATGATCTGTCGAGCGACCTCGTCGGAAAGCATGGCCTGGTCCTCAGTCGAAGCTGGCGTCGATCAGGAGGTCGAGCGCGTCGGCGAGCTCACGGAGCCTGTAGCTGCGTCGACCGGCGATGACGTGGCCGAACAGGTTGACGAAGTGCAGCTCGCGAGTGGTGGTGTCGGCGACGGCGACGGTATGGACGTCGTGAGCGTCGATGTACTGCCAGCTGATGATGTAGTTGCGGCCGGCGACGTGCGCTTGAGCCCAGCGGAAAAGCAGTGCACCGAGCGGACCATCTTCGGATGCGCGGGTCGAGTAGGGGTCGGCTGGCACGATCGCGTCGACGGAATGGAAGCCGACAGAGGAGCGGGAGATCTCGTAGCTGTCCAGCGGGATGTCGAGGAAGAGATCGTTGTAACGGGTGCCGGTGTCATCGGTGATGACGATGTTGTTCAGAGTGCTCATCGTTGTCAGTCCTCTCGGGTGGGGGGTCATGCGGCGCAGCTGGCGAGCTGCGCGCGGAGCGTGGAGTAGTCGGCCGGGTTGACCGTCAGCTGGTAGGCGGTGAGGACGTCGACGAAGCGCGCAGCGTAGGCGCATCCGTAGTCCGCGTTCGGGGGCATCCATTCGGAGGGGCCGCGATCGCTCTTCGACTGGTTGGTGCTGCCGTCCGTGGCCTGCAGATTGAGAGGATCGTTGGCGAAGCGCTCACGCTGGGCCTCGTCCCATTCGTCGGCGCCCTGACGCCACCCCCACGCGAGCGGCACGACATGGTCGATCTGCACGAGCTCACTCGTGCCCTGGCCGCGCTCGAAGGCGATCGTGAGCCCGGTGTAAGGGTCGTGAAGCGTTCCGGTGAGGACGACGCAGTCGTGTGTGCCGGGCTTGGTGGTGATGTTCTCGAGCGCGGCCGCGAGTGCGTCGTTGCGCTGGTCACAGCCGTTGCGGTCGATGTCGGCCCAGCGTTGCCCGAACGCGTCACGGTCGTAGCTGTCCTGGTCGGCTGCATCGGCCACGACGAGCTGCTCGAGCTCATCGAGGGCTGCGGCGGCGTCCGCGGAGATCTCTGCGGTAGGCACAGGCACAGGCGCGGGCGCGGTGTCGGTGAGGTCGCTGACGCCGGAGGGCTGGCTGGTGATCGCGATCGCGCCAGCGAGCAGGGCGACGACAACAGCGCCGGCGGCGGAGGCGAGGCGTGTGGTTCGGCGGTTCATGAGTGGTCCGTTCAGAGGAAGAGGGCGGCGCCGAGTACGACGGCCGCGGCGACCGCGGCGACGCTGAGGAGAAGGGTGACGAGGAACTTGAGGCTGCGCCGTACCGTGCGCTCTGCGCGGCGTGCAGTGTCGACGGTGACGAGGATGCCGACGAGGCCGCCGCTGCCCAGCAGAAGGGGAGCGAAGTCGCGGGCGGTAGACAGGGCGAGATCCATGGGTTCCTCCGGGGTATTCGTCTAGGGGTATAGGTCGCAGTTCGGGGTGTTCGCGGACAGAGATTCTCGGGGGCGGGCATAGGCGAGCCCGCCCCCCGAGGGCTGTTACGCGGCCGCGGCCTGGTCGTCGGCGCCGAGCATGGCGTCGGCGATCGCGTTGACGGCACGGAGGACGTTGCCGGCGACGCTGCGGATGAGGTCGACGTCACCGCCGGCCCATCCTGCGACGTACCCGATCGACCACGCGGACGTGTCGAGTCCGAGGAGGCCACCGGCGCAGTACGCGACCGACTCGGCTTCGGTCTCGATCACTCCGCGGTGCTCGCGGGTGCTGCCCTCGTCGAAGTGCAGAAGTGCGTGACCGATCTCGTGCAGGAGGGTCTTGACGCGCATGGCCGGTGCCATCTTGCTGTCGACCCGGATCTGTCGGGCCTGGCCATCGGTGTACGCGTTGAGCCCGTCCTGTGCGATGTCCTCGAGCGCGACATCCCAGCCCTGCGCGGTGATGAAGTCGGCGAGCTGGTCGAAGAGGCCTGCGACGTCGTCGCCCTCGAGGTAGATGGCCGGCTGCTCGGGGAGCGGCTCGCCATCGGTGTCGCGGACGTCGAACACGGAGAGCACCGGGTAGATCACTCGACTGCTGGTGGACTCTTCTCCGGTGGCCTCGTCGACCTCGACGATCCGCTTGGTGGAGTAGCCGAAGATCTTGATCGACTTCGCGCCCTTGACGACGTGACGGCCGAGGGTCTCCCACTGGCGGTAGCCGAGGCAGTGGGTGCCGCCCTGCGCGAGGATGAGCATCTGGTTGGAGAACGAGCGCCGGCGGACGATGCGCGCGAAGCGCAGCCAGGCCTTCCAGTTCTCGCTCTCGGCCAGCGTGGCGACCTGTGCGGTGAGCTGCTCGTGGAGCGCCTCGGCCTGTGCGCGGCGCTCTTCCGGGGTGCGGCGGGTGGTGCCGCTGCGGCGGGTCTTGGTGGTCATGGTGTCCTCCCTCAGAGTGGACGAGTAGTGAATGTGACATTCACTAGTATGAGGCATTCGATATGCCCCGTCAACTCCGATTTGCACCCGCCTGCAGCGGGGGTCTCAGCCCGGAAGGATGTCGGTGGCGGCTTTGGGGTACGCGGTGCGCGGCAGCCCGATCGGCAGCCGGCGACGCTGGGAGCTGCTGCCAAGAGGGAAGGCGTATCGGAAGTTCCCCGGATGCCTGATCTTCGTGACATCGAGCGCGGCGAGCGCCTCGCGCAGCCAGGCTCGCGGGTCTTGCCCTGCGCGGCGGATGGGGGCGCCGAGCGAGACCAGGTGTCGCTCGGCGGCGTCGGCGCCTCGCTCCTGTCCTCTTACCTTGGACAGAGATCTCTCGGAGAGCACGAGGCCGCGGCGGGGGAGGTAGTTCAGGGTGCGTGCGGTGCTGCGGCCGAGGGCGATCGCGTTGACGCTTTGGTATATCCCGCCGATGTGGCCGGGCGAGGTCTGTTCGATGCGCTCGATTGTGGTGCCGTTGTCGAGGGTCTCGGTGATCTGTCGGCGCCGTGGCAAGGGGTCGGCGAAAGAGACGACGCCGCGGATGCCCCGGTCGTAGGCGTGGCGGAAAGCGCGTGCGAGGAACCAGGATTCGGCGTTCGCGGGTGTGTCGGTGAGTACGAATCGGCCGAGCTCGATGCTCTGTTCGTAGGGCTCGAGCGTGCCGAAGACGGAGCTGAGGACTCCTCTGCTCATCGGGGTGGAGAAGGTGGCGACGCCGACCAGTGCCATCTCGTCGACCATGGCGCCGTTGATGGGGAAGCGGTCGTCGCGGGTGAGCAGCCCGATCGAGAAGCGTGCTGCGGGGAAGGATGCTGCGTAGTGCTCGTCGATGACGAATGCTCGCGCGGCGGCTTCCGTGATCGGGGCCACCTGGTATAGACGGGGGTCGAACCCGCCTTCGGAGATGTGGCGCCACGAATGGGCGCCGCGAGACCAACGCTGGCAGTAGTCGCTCGCGGGGGAGGAGGGCGGCTCGGCCGGCATGAGTACCGGCCGAGCGTTCAGGGTGGGCATGAGGTCAGATCTGCGCAGCGATCGCGCGGAGCTGCTCGTCGACGTCGGGGGCGACGTCGATCCACTCACCGGTCCTGGGGTGCAGCCCGACGATGAGCGCGGTGCTGAACAGCAGTGCGCTGCGGCCGTGCTCGGTCAGGTAGAGCGAGGCGAGCAGGTTCGGCTCTGTGACCTTGAGACCGGCTTCCTCGTCGACGAGCAGTGCGTGGCCGTTGGTCAGGCGGAGCTCTGCGACCCAGCCGCCGATCTCGCGCTGGTAGTCGGGCAGCTCGTCGATGCGGATGGTGTCGATCTCGCCAGCGGGGGTGATCTTGATGGCCGTTGTCATGGAGTCCTCCTCAGATCAGAACGGTAGTGAATGTGACATTCACTGATGGTACGCGGGCGACGTACCCTCGTCAACCGCCGTGGACTAGATGTACTGCCCAGGCAGGTTGTTTGAGATCCGGCTGATGGGCGGGAGCTTCCCGAT